>JAAUSG010000131.1 GCA_012034055.1 Leptolyngbyaceae cyanobacterium RU_5_1
ACCGAGCAACTCTTGCAGCGCATTATAAAGGCGAGGGGCTTCTTCCATAACAACTTCTGGTGATGTGGTAATCCTCAGAGTACTTGGATTTGCCCCTCACCCAATATTTGTGTCAGTCAGCCAGGGTTAGACAGTCTGGCGGCGGATGCTCAACCCTGGGCAAATTACCTGGCTTCCCTCGGCGGCATCAACCTGATCCACAGCAACGCTCCCGGTCAAGGAGAAAACTTGTTTGGAGGGACTTCAGGTTGGTTCGGCTTAACCCGCATGGTTGACGACTGGGGGAGTGAGCAAAAATCCTTTGTGCCTGGACCATTCACGGGTGTGGGTTTTGATGGGGGTGTGATTGGGCACTATACCCAAATGATCTGGCGATCCACAACACACGTCGGATGTGCGATCGCGAGTGGCGGCGGCAATGATTTCCTGGTCTGCCGCTACAGTCCCCAAGGAAATGTGATTGGGCAACACGTCCCCTAGAAATGTGAATTTCCGGGTTGCGAAGCTCCAGCTTCGCAACCCCTCTCAGGAAGCTCTGGCTTCCTCGTCTGATACCGGAAGCTGGAGCTTCCTGGACGGCATGACCAAGTTAGAAACGCTTTGTGCGATCGCGGTGCCAGCGTCGAACACGTCACCGAACGAGTCAATGGTGGATTCAATGGACTTACCGATCGCGAAGCCTATTACCAAAAGGCTTGTCAAGTTATCCCTGGCTAGTACAAGATGGTGCCGATGGCTCAAGATGAGTCCAACCCAGAAAAAAAAGATACGTATAAGCCTTGTCCCCCTCTCCCCCCTGAATCATAAATCCTCATGCGATCGCTCTTGCATACTGAGGGCGATCGTTTTAGCAGTTAAACCGATGGGCACCTATCAACTTGATGTAACGCAGTGAGTGCTTTGCGTAAATTCCAAAAAACTAGACGACTAATTTCCAGAGGACTTCAGATCCACTCTGGAATTTTTCACCCATAACTGTATTTACAAGCGTGTTCATGCGACTAAATTTCCAAAGGACTTCAGATCCACCCCTCCAATTCCGAACTGCGAATCGAGCGATCGCAGCCGATGTGTGTGATTGATACCCAAACAGCCCCTCTACAAAGCATTGGGAGCCGGTCGCCCGATTGACTTTGCTTACAAGTTGGGGCGGAATGCCATTCAGATGCACGCCATTCCAGAGCATTTAACGCCGGTGCTGATTTCAAAATCGCACCAACCCGGTTCAATTCATTTGACTGACGCTCAAACGAGCTTTAAACAGGCGGCCGATCTTGACTCCAAAAATCCACAGATTCGCTTCTATTTGGGACTCACCAAGCAGTTGCAGAAAGACTATGGCTTTAAGGAAAACTTTAAAGCGGCGATCGCGCTGTATCTGAACCATGACTCGTACCAACCCCAGAGCACAGACTCCCCCATCCTGGCCAAACTGGCGGCTTACTTACCCCAAAAACCCAGTCAGACTGACTATCGCCCAGAGAACTTTAGCAACGCTGACCAACTCTACCAGAAAGCGATCGCGCTCACCCCGGATAAACCGAATCAGGTCAATCTTGCTTATAACCGGGGTGTACTGAATTACAGAACCAATCACATCACGGAGGCAGGAAAGATCTTAAGCAATGCCATCGATATTGACCCTAACAATCAATTCCCTCGCAAGTATTTTGAAACCTGTGTTGTCAATGGTCGGTTCAGTGCATCTTTGTGTGAATCCAAATACGTTGGCAACTCAATTTCTGGCAAGAACTCAATCGCTGCGAACAAGCCAGTGCTGGTTAGGAAGACTTCCGTATTGCCATCCACTCTGCCGGTGTATGCGTGTCGGGAGCATCCCACTCTGCGATCGCGAAACTAGGCTCTGGCAACCCAGATAACTTGTGTCAATAGATGGAGAGACTGGGCACACCTTTTAACAGATCGCACTGTCCCCACCCAGAAATGAGCTGCATGACGATTCAATTAGATCGTGCTTCACTGACTAACTTTATCTACTTATTCAAAACTTCGACTATAACTGTACCGCCTTCAATTGCTTGAATCCTAACGTCGTAACCGTAGAGTAGACGCATACCAATCAGAGGAACTGTCTCTGATGCGTTAACATCAATGGTACGAAACTCACCATTCCAGATAATCATTGCAATATACACATCGAAAACGCAGGTGCTCCCATCACCCAATGTGCTTCGATCACGCCCCTTCCAGACTAAGCCCAATGAAGTGATGATATTCAAAGGCAGAGTTAAAGTGCCTGAAAAGCCTGTATCAATGACTGCATCAACAACCTGTCTTTGGCTATTTGTTGGATCACCGACAACAACGCGAAGGGTAGCTTCGCAGATTGAATTAACAACGCCAAGCATCATATGGGTTCTGACAAGCTCCGTGCCCCAAAGCGGTAGACTCCTAAATGCCCAATTCGCACAAACCAAGTTTGAGCATCAGGGTATTTCGCTAGTAGGCGTTCTGAAGCTGTCACCACGTCCTCAGCTACCTCAAAGGCTCCCGTCTCGATGTCGATCGCCACAATCTTACTGTGGTTGCCTTCCTCAACGTGGTGACGCACCTGAGTTTCATAAATCTCATCACCACGTCGAGCAAACTCTTCTTTACTGTAGCGGGGTTGCCGAACCGTCATGAGCTTGACCTCGTTCAACGCTTGTTCTTTCATTTTAACCTGGACACTCGTACCCACAATCGTAGTTCCAACCGCGATCGCGCTTTTGGTCAGTGCTGCGAGGGAAAAAAAGATGTTGGGGTTCCTTTCGTCAACCCAGCCTATAGCGATGAGCGATCGCACTTACTACGTGGGATCACGTTTCACAATTTGATTTTGAGAAACCACGTAAATCTCGGAAATACCTGAAGTCAAATCTGTGTGGACAAGCCGAAATCGCTCGGAAGGAGGCCAATAAGTCGGGTCGGACAGATTTGTATATATCATAGGACGCCCACCTAAAGCCCAAATTGCGTTCTTGTGGCAGATTATTCCCAAAGGAATTCGCCTGCTAGGATTTGTGGCTGTAATTTCTGGCCACACACTTGGAGGTGCGTCATAAAAACATGCAGCACCTTCTGGTATATAGCGAGTAATGTGCTCTTGAAGCGAAGGACGAATTCGTCCTTCATTAAAGATGCTGGTGAAATCCTTAGCAGGGTTACCAACTTGGCCCAAACATATCTCTGTCCCAACTCTTACAAAATGAACAACCCATTGACTGAGGTCGCTGCGATTCAATGCCCGCTGGTAGTTAGGATAGGTCATTTATATTAATCTCGTGGTATGATAATTAATTAGATTGAAAGTTTCTGCATCAGTTTGAGCTGCTGGCAGCTATTGATCAGCATAGACATAAAAACTTCAGTGATGCCTGGGGAGCGCAAAATCTGTGGGTGTTTCATCGCGGTACTGGAATATTTGGTGTATTAGTCCGGCTAGTGAAAAGCGGGGGTATGAAAACTGTTTGATTCCCGTAGCACAAGAATTTGCTCGGAACCATATTTCGAGTGCTCAAGAGGTCGATGTTCAATCTGCTTTACTGTCCTACTTTCATGTCAAAAGTGCTACTGTGGCTGCCAGGATTCAGTCCCAGGCTGGGCTTTGTCTCAGGTGTTATGTGTCTGCTTCGATCCTCAAAGCCTGTTACACGATCGATCATCTGTTCGGAAGCGATAAATCGTTCACTTACCGAGATTTGTTGCCCTTTGTGTTGAATGATGATGGAAAAACAGCTGTGATTCTCGATCGCAATCGCAAAGTTCAACTGGTGGTGATGGGCGATGAACCCCCTCAGGTGAGCACCTATCGGTTCTTTTCGGTTGAGGTGTTGCGGACATTCAGGTTTGAGGCTCAGTCCAGCTTGAGTTTAGAGAATTGGACCTATCTGCGAACGAAACAGAATGCGGAACTTAAACAGTTTCTAGCGGAATTTGGATTTCAGCATCTCAGCGATTGGGCACTGTTGAATCGGGCCAGACCGCACCAACTGGAGCGGTTATCTGAGCGCGATCGCCAACTGGTTAACGTGTTTCATGGGGTGTATCGGCGCGATCGCCGACGGCAAGCGACAGGAGTTAAGCGCTGCCCAGATCCCACCACTGAGCAACTGCAAGAAATGCTGACTGATTTGCAACAGCGAAACGTGACGATTTTTACAGCAAGTGAGTTGATGCAAGCTTTGAAACTCGTGGCAGTGCAGCTCAGGCAGTACGATATTTGGTCACATCGCGTCCCGCTAGAAGTCCAAGATCCCGATACTGGACGAGATACTATCCGGGCCGATTTACCCAGTAGCCAGCTTGATGAGTCCGATCTGGAACAGCAAGAGTTACTGATGTTTTTTCATCGACAACTTCACCTGGCGCTGAATGCCGCAATTGCCCAGGAACTGCGCGATCGCGTCGCGGCGTTAGAACGCAGCAAAAAGTATGCTCCGCTAGCTCCCCAGTATATTCCCGGCTTGCGCCTCTACTACAGTCAGGCTCTATCGCTTAAGGAGATAGCCCCCCTATTGGGTATGAGCAGTTGGGATCAGGCGAGGCGCGTGTTAAACCCTGGGGACTTGCTCAACAAGGTGCGGGCACTGACGGTGCAGCAGGTGCTCGATCGCGTGTTGGAACAGGCACAGCAAAAAGGGTTCGCTGCAACACCACCGGAACCCAACTATTTAAGAACCTTGGCAGAGCAAGTGGAAGCCATTGCCGATCAAGACATCTTTCAAGCAGCCGTAGAAGAAATGAGAGCGGGTCAAGGTCGCTCCTTCAATAGCGTTTACGCGCAACAGCTTCGTTTGTACCTAAATGACGTGCAGAGAGAACCCAAATCATGACTAATTCATCCAGTTCCCTAACGAATTCCAGGCTGTTGCAACCAGAACAAATTTGGCTAGAGCCGGAACACATTGAACAGGCAAAAGCGATCAGCGATCGCTCATCGCCCGAAGCGCAACAGTGGCAGGCATACCTGAATGCACTAGCACTACTGGGATTTGAGCAGTGGTTGAGTGACAGGCTTCCAGAATACGCGATCACGCGATCGCCGAAACCGATTGAGTCCGTTTGTTACCTTGAGGTGAATGGATTCACCGTTTGCCTGATTGCCGTCGAGCATGTGCTGGATGAAACGGTGCGAATTCCTCAAGCGGTGGTTGAACAATCTGCATTCACCGCGCATTTCTATGTGCTGCAGGAGGCGTCGGACGAGCAAGAACTGGTGACACTGCGGGGCTTTTGCCGTTATGACGAATTGATTGATTATCGCGATCGCTACAATTGTCAGATCCAAGACGGTTGCTATCTCCTACCACTGGGATTTCTAGATGCAGAACCGAATCATTTGCTGTTCTATTGTCGGTTCTTACAACCTGCCTCAATAGTGCTGTCGACAAGTGATTCCGCAACTGCCACAGACTGTTTTTTAGGTGCTATCACTCAAACAACAATCCAGTTAACGCAATGGCTCCAGGGCACGTTTGATCAGAATTGGCAGGCGATCGACCAGTTCATTAATCCAGATGCTTATTTATCCTTCAGTACCCGCAGCATTGAGTCGGGTGTCAGACGCGGGAAGTTGATTAATCTGAGGGCGCAACTTGGGCAACAACCCGTCGTGCTGTTGGTCAATGTCACGTCAGAAACGGACGGACGGTTGGGCGTGTTAGTGCAGCTCCATCCTACGGAAGCAGCCCGATATTTGATCCCAGATCTCAAATTGAGCTTGCGATCGCAATCCGGTAAAACGCTGCAAGAGGTGACTGCCAGAAGTCAAGATAACTATATTCAACTGAAACCCTTTAAGGGTAATCCTGGAACCCGATTTAGTGTCGCCATTCATCTTGATAGCGAAACGGTTGAGGAAAATTTTGAACTTTAATCAGACTGTCAGCAAATCACAGAAAAAGGGGGATTGGAGGAGCGATCGCCAATTTCCAAAAAGGCAGAATCGTTTTCTCAAACTGGTACAATTGCACGATGTTCGACAACATCTGCAAGTTCCTGGCTGAAACCTTCTCGACTGACTTCGCCACTTGGCTGTTGGGCGAATCAATTGAGTTGACCGAATTGAGTCCATCTGAGCTTTCCCTGGAACCCATTCGAGCCGATGCGCTAATTCTGCGACAATCCGAGAAAGTTGTACTTCATTGTGAGTTTCAAACAGAACCAAAAGCTGATGTCCCTTTTCGTATGGCAGATTATCGGCTACGGGTATATCGTCGCTTTCCCGACAAGCAAATGCGGCAGGTTGTGATCTATCTTCAGCAAACTGGGTCAAAGCGAGTGCAGCAAACCGCTTTTATCTTAGAACGCACTCGCCATGAATTTGATGTGATTCGGTTATGGGAGCAACCAACTGAAGTCTTTTTGAGATCGCCTGGTTTGCTGCCCTTTGCAGTTTTAAGTCAAACCGGCGATCACGCTCAAGTATTGCAACAGGTTGCCCAAGCCATTGACAGAATCTCAGATCGGCAGATTCAAAGTAATATCACTGCCTCTGCTTATGTACTGGCTGGATTAGTATTGGAGAAGGAGGTTGTTGGACAAGTACTACGGAGGGACATTATGCAAGAGTCTGTAACCTATCAGGAAATCCGAGAGGAAGGGGAACAATCTAAGGCTCAACAGATCGCCTTGAACCTGATTCGGGAAGGCATAGCATTGGATATGATCGCTCGTGTAACAGGGTTATCGGTTGAACAAATCCACCAGTTGCAGGCGATCGCACCTCAACATCCACAAGCTTAATCACGGCGATCGCTCAATCTGCGCCAACCTGCCCATCAAGTCGGAGAATGACCTGGTCAGAGCAGCTTTTTGCTGTAGGTCGGGTTGGGCACCGTCAAGCTTCTTACTCATTATCCATCAGTACTAGCGAAACCCGACATTCTTAGGCTCCAGCACAGCTAGATGTTGGGTTTCATGTTTCAACCCAACCTACCAGAGATCTGCGATCGCGCTTTGATCGAATCAAGAGAATGAGAACTAAATAACATCGCTTGCATAGTGATTGTTTGAGAAATGGCAAAGTCTGATGTCCAGGTTAAGATGTAAGCATCATATTGAAATGAGGTCAAGCCCATGACAAATGGACAACTCCGTTACAGCAAAGAAGAATTTACCCGACGAGGCAATGAGATTTATAACTCTCAAGTGCGTCCTCACGTTGAAGAAGGCAATCATGGCAAAATTGTTGCGATCGACATTGAAACTGGAGCATTTGAAGTTGCAAAAGATAGTCTCACTGCTTCAGATCAACTGCTAGCAAATCATCCAGACGCTCAGATCTGGTTTGTGCGAATTGGGTATCGAGCAGTTCATCGAATTGGTTTCGCTGGTTCAACCATACCGGAAGAGTTGTCGGCTATTCACAGACTATATTGCTGCTGTCTAAAGCAGGACGTTACGATGAAGCAATTTCCCTAATTCGCAGTATTGCGGAGATTGCCAATTTGTTCGCTCTTTTCGTTAATGATCCGACATCTTTTAGCGATTGGAAGACATATTCTGAAAACAAAAGAAGATCAAAGTTTAGTCCAGTGAAAGTACGAGAACGCCTTGAACTTCTAAATGTGATTCCACCTTGCGATAGTGAACGGTATAGCTGGTTTTGCGAAGTTGCAGTTCATGTAACTCCACACACTAAACCACAAATGTATCAGTCGAATGCAAGACCATCTGTTGGTGCAATCTTTCAAGAAGATGGTTTTAAGAAAGTGATTAAAGAGTTGTCATTAGCTTTAGCTTCTGTAAGTTCTGCTGTTATTGAGCTTGCAAAGCTTGAAGATAGCAAACGATCCGAGATTGCGAAACACACCAATATTCTTTTGAGTTTTACTTAGCTAGCGAAAGAGCGCTTTTTTTTCCAGATCTGATGATTTAGCCAGCTAACAACAGAAAGCAAATAGGTCGGTATTGCTCATCCTTTGAGTAAGTACGATATAGATATACAGGATTAGTCATGGATCAACTTAAAAAGAAACATCTGGAATCACAAGGTTGGAAGATTGGCACGGTTTCAGATTTTTTGGAACTAACGCCAGAGGAAAACGCTTTAATTGAGATCAAACTAGCACTCAGTCGGAGTTTGAAAGCACGACGACAAAAAATGATGACACAGGTTGAGCTGGCTGAGAAAATTCACTCAAGTCAACCCCGTGTTGCTAAAGCAGAGAATGGTGATGCTTCAGTTTCGATTGAGTTGCTAATCCAGGCGATGCTGGTAACTGGTGCTACCCTTCAAGAAATTGGAACGGTAATTGCCGAAGCTGGCTGAACCTGGTATTCAGAAAACAATCCGCTCTGACTGAGATCCGCAAATGTCCAAGTCAGTTGTGATCAATTTAGGAACAGGGGACTTGTACCGTGGCTTGCCGAGAGTCACAGCTCAAGTGTGGACAGCCGAGCGTTCTCGTCCAGAGCAGCATATCGGCAGTCTTCCCGCCGCACCTGCGCTGGTGGAACTGGATCGAGACTGGCGATCGCTCTATCAAAGTCTCTGCGATCGCCGACCCTTACGTTCAGTGGCTGGAGTTAGAAACGAACCGATTGAGGATGGACTCGAAATTGATCAAAGCGGGATCACCAATGTTTCCCAGGTGAGTTTTGAGCAACTCAGCCAAAATTTACACGATGCCCTGAACACCTGGCTGAGATCAGAAGCGTTTTTGCCAATTGAGCGGCAACTGCGATCGCAGTTCAGTCCAACGGAAGAGGTCCGGGTTGTGATTGAAACCGACGATCACCTGTTGCGACGATTGCCCTGGCAGCAGTGGGAGTTTTTCAGAGACTACCCCAAGGCGGAAATGGCGTTGAGTTGCTCAGAATATCAGTTCCGTCATTCTGCCCCTCGCGCTCCCCGTAAAAAAGCTAGAATCCTGGCAGTTCTGGGCAGCAGCCAGGGGATTGATTTGGAGCAAGACGCTCAATTTCTCAAAGCCCTAAAAGATGCTGAAACTCAGTTTTTGGTCAATCCGTCTCGACAGGAGTTTAATCAACAGCTTTGGGCTGAACCGGGTTGGGATATGCTCTTTTTTGCGGGGCATAGCCAAACTGAAGGAGAAACTGGGCATATCTACATCAACGATCGCCCACAGCACGATAGTTTGACGATTGAGCAATTTGAGGCGGCGATCGCCGCGGCGGTGAGTAATGGCTTAAAGCTGGCAATTTTCAATTCCTGCGATGGGTTAGGGTTGGCAACGGCTTTGGGAGGGTTGCACATTCCGCAAGTGATTGTGATGCGAGAACCGGTTGCTAATCGAGTCGCCCAAGAGTTTTTCAAGTATTTTCTCGAAGCGTTTGCCAAACAGCATTTGTCACTCTACCTTGCTGTGCGGCGAGCCAGACGGCAGTTGCAAGGACTGGAGAATGAGTTTCCCGGTGCGTCGTGGTTGCCTGTCCTGTGTCAAAATCCGGCAGTCGAACCGCTCACCTGGCAAGACTGGTGCGGTGATCAAACAGGGGCTGCACGTCCGCCTGGGTTTTATCGCTCTTTGCAAATGGTTTTGCTTACGAGTTTGGTTGCTACAGCCTGCGTGTCAGGAGTTCGCTATCTGGGCGGATTGCAGCCGTGGGAATTACAGGCGTTTGATCAACTATTGCGGCTGCGTCCAGCGGAGCCTTCTGACCAGCGTATCCTGATTGTCACGATCACTGAGGACGATTTGCATTTGCCGGAGCAAGCGCAACGCCAGGGATCACTCTCTGACCTGGCGCTGGCAAAACTCTTGCAGAAATTGACCCCGCTGAAACCGCGCGCGCTCGGCTTGGATGTGTATCGGGATTTTCCCTTCAATACAATGTCAACCCAATTAGTTGCAGCGCTGAAACGTCAGTCTAATTTTTTCGCCATTTGCAAAGTCAATGATCCGGAGGGAAATTTTCCTGAAATTGCACCGTTGCCCAACCTGCCGAGCGATCGCCAGGGCTTTAGCGATGTCGTCACCGATGCAGACACCGTGCTCCGTCGCCATCTGCTGACGATGGATCAAGCCCCAGCAGCCTCCTGTAGCACGCTCTATGCCCTGAGCACTCAATTAGCGTTCCAGTACCTCAAAAGCGAGGGAATTTCTGACCAGTACACGCCTCAAGGCAATTTACAACTGGGGAGACAGGTGTTTCAGCGCTTGCACAATCACAATGGTGGTTATCAACAAGCCGATACCGCAGGCTATCAGATCTTACTCAATTATCGGTTTTCTCAGTCTTCTCTCAGTCCTGCTCCCACCGTTACCCTCAAAGAGGTTCTGGCTGGGCGACTTAAACCAGAGGATGTGCGCGATCGCGTTGTCCTAATCGGTGTTACGGCACCCAGCAGTAAAGATTATCTGGCAACGCCTTATAGTCGGAAAATACCAGGCGTGTTTATTCAAGCCCAATGGTGAGCCAGCTGATTAGTGCGGTCAAAGACGGGCGTGCCCCGATCGCAGTTTGGGCTTGGCCAGCCGAAATCGTTTGGATCTGGATCTGGTCAGTTGGGGGTGGCATTTTGGTCTGGCGTTGGCGATCGCTGCCCTGGCTGCTGGTGCTGGAAGTCACAGCGTTGGGAACGTTGGGTGTGCTCTGTTTTTATGGATTGACGCAAAGCCAGTGGGTGCCGCTGGTGCCGACCGCATTCGGGTTCTTGATCACCAGTGCGAGTGTCGCAGTCATCGTTGTGAATAATGCAAAATTAAAAATGCAAAATTAAAAATGAAGAACCCTTAATAGCAACATTTTTAATTTTCAATTGATCTTCACCATACTAAAACTCTAATCAAACCATGATTCGACTCAACCAAACAACTCCATTGACAATCGCCCTCCTGGTTACCCTATCCGGTCATTTCCAGGGACAGGCTCAACCAGGTCCAACGGTTCTTCCCAATGCAAACGACCCGATCATCTTCAATGCCGCGAAACCACCCAGCACTGGCGTCCGGGACGGCGATCGGATGCGGGTAGTCGGGGCTGTGAAGGTGAATCATCCAATGCATCTGAATTCAAACCACTGCTGGCGTTAGTGCCGATTCAGAAAACGGCGAGTTCAACAGTGGTGTTTGGCAAAACGGCGGCTGAATATCCCACGTTTTGGTTTTATGTGCCGCAACAGGCTTCAGCAACCGCGACGTTCGTCTTGCAAGATCAAGACGGCAAACCGATTTACCAATCGGATGTGGCACTGCCCCAAACAGCAGGCATCTTGAGTTTAACGCTGCCAGCGACGGTTGCGCCCTTGTCCACTGGCAAGCGCTATCACTGGTTCTTCAAACTATACTGTCGCTCGATTTCACCGCCAGATTCCTTTGTGGATGGTTGGATTCAACGCGAATCACTCACGTCTGACTTAACTCAGCAACTCAAAACGGCAACGCCTCCGCACCAGGTAAGACTCTATGCTGCCAACGGATTTTGGTTTGAGGCGTTGACTACAGCGGCTGAACTGCGTCGCACTAATTCGGGAGATACTGCTTGGGCAGAGTTGTTGAAGGCGATCGGGTTGGAAAGTGTGGCGGCTGAGGCGATCGCCACACCATAGGGTCGATTAGTCAACTTTGATACCGACCTGCTGCAATATTTGATCAAGCGTTAACGTCAATTCTGGGAACGTTGGTGACAGAATGCATTCTTCGCCTCGAAACAACGTCACCTGATATTCACCATCGACCCACTGATAGACTGAAAATGTGGGTTGCTTGGGTGTGCCAATGTACCGCCGTCCACCTAACCCCAAATAATCAACAATCCAAAACTCCGGAATGCCCATCTCCTCATAATCTGCTGCCTTGCGCTGGTAATCATCCCGCCAATTGGTGCTCACGACTTCCACCACCAGGGGCATGGATTCTCCTCGAATCAAGGTGGATTCTTGCTGCCAACGGGGTTCATCTGCTAATTTCGTCTGATCAACTACTACAACATCTGGCAAATAGCCTGACTGTTCACTAAACGGCTTCACCGTGCAACTTTTGGGAATGAAATACGGCAACTCCAACCGATCCATTTCTACTGACAGTTTGCGGTTCAAGTATCCCCTACCTGTTCATGCGATCCTGTCGGTTTCACCTCACACACCTTCCCATTGATTAACTCATACCGCCCATCCTCTGGATACCAGGCAATAAACTCATCAAAGGTTATGAATTGGGGAATGGCTTGAACCATGACAACCTGCTGTTTAAGCGTTGTTGATGTTGAGTAGTGTCAGCACGATCGCTCCTCAGTAACGGTTGGTTAGCTCAATTTTATCCCACTTCCCTGGCTCCGCCCCTTCGTTAAGGCTTTCTCTGACGCCAGCCTGTCAGGGTTTGTGTACACAGCTGGGGTAGCCAACTGATTTAAGAAGGGAACCTTTGAATGGGAGATGGATTGGGCCAGCAAGCGACGGTAGAGATCACTCAAATGGGCTGCCACTCCTGACCAGCTAAAGTTTTGTTGGACTCGAATGGGTGCCTGTTTTCTGAGCTTATGTGCCCACGGTTCATCGTTTAAGACGCGATCGATCGCCTCAGCAAATGCTGCCGTATTCTGAACTGGAACCAGCAACCCAGTTTCCTCTGGAACAACCGTGAATTTCAGTCCTCCCACGTCAGAGGCGACCACAGGAGTCCCACAGGCCATCGCCTCAATTGCCACCAATCCAAACGGCTCATAGTGGCTCGGAATGACACACACATCAGCAGCCGTGTAATAGAGTGGCAGCAAGTCGTGTCCGACCTGTCCAACGAACCGAGTTTGCGTCACCAGTCCTACGTTCTGGACAATCTGTTCAATCCGTTGCCGTTCCTGTCCATCTGTTTGATCTGGGTCACTACCCCCAACAATCACCAGGCGGATGTTGGAGGGGAGGGGGCGGAGGAGAACGTTGCCAGCACCCGATCCCCGGATCACGGTCCCCCCTCTCAATTGAGCGCAGGCGCGGACCAGGGTTTCAATTCCTTTGCGTGGATCAAACCGTCCAACATACAGAACAATCTTTTCGTGCAATCCAAATCCCAGTCTAGTTCTGGCTTCCGCCCTGGGAATGGCGTGGAAATTTTCAATGTCTGTCCCACAGGGGATGACTTCAATATGCCCCTGGCTGGAAACGCGAGTTTGCAGAGTTTCCTCCTCCTGGGGGCTGGTCGCAACGATGCAGTCGGCTATTTCCAAAATCTGTCGTTCGATCGCCAGGCGGGTGTTCGCGATCGCGGGGCGCTGTTGCATTGCCTGGTACTTGACGGCGGCCAGGGAATGATAGGTATGCACCAGCTGAATGTTACTGTGTTGCTTTAACTGCAACCCAACCCAGGCAGACATCCAGTAATTGGTGTGAATCAGGGGATAGTGGATACCGGTTTGCCCTTGAAACATCTGAAAGGCGGCAACGAACTCTGGTAGGTAGGCAAACAACTCGTCCCGTGGGACGAAATGTTCTGGTCCCGCAACCAGGCGAATGGTGCGGCAGTAGGGGGAGTGTTGCACAATCGGCAAGTCGTCGGGTCTGGTTTTACGGGTGAACATATCAACTTGCCAGCCCAGCTTTGCCAGGGACTCTCCCACCTGACGAACGTACACATTTTGCCCACCTGCTTCTTCTTTACCAATTTCTGCTGCCGGATCCCCGTGATCTGAAATTAATGCGATCGCTTGTCGCCTGGGAATCGTTTTGCCAAATAAGGTGTAGGGCAATTTAGCTGACGACTTAGCAACTGGCATAGATGCAGCAGGCTTTGGACTAAAATGCACCATGATGCTTTTCTCCTGATTCAAATGGAAGTCATTGGTCATTGGTCAT
Organism: Leptolyngbyaceae cyanobacterium RU_5_1; assembly: GCA_012034055.1. Taxonomy (GTDB): domain Bacteria; phylum Cyanobacteriota; class Cyanobacteriia; order Leptolyngbyales; family Leptolyngbyaceae; genus JAAUSG01. Next base: position 13,757 of record JAAUSG010000131.1, read on the forward strand.
TGGTCATATCGCAATTCTTGAATGAGTGAGGTATAGCTACCTGGTAAGTATGCAGGAGCCAGAATCCAGGATTCAAAAGGGTTTGTGATTCTGGATTCTGAGTTCTGGATTCTTGAGTCAGCATGTCCTGCATGTCAGTGAGAGTTGCGATACTCACAGTTTTCGACAAATGACAAACAACAACTATAGCAAGATGTTCACAAATTATCTGGAACTGCTAAACCAACAGGGAAAGTAATTTATCCAACTCTCTGTTTGAACTCCACAAACAAAGGAGACTTTCATGGCGATCGCACTAGTGGTCTGTCAAGACTGTTTTGATGGGTTGAAAACCCTCAAAACATCCTAAAAAAATGGTTTTGTAGATTTGAGGGGCAACTCAAATCTATCCTGACGGACTACTAGGGATGTTGTTTGATTTTTGAAAGGGCACCTGGTGCGCTTTTCAAAAATCAACAACAGTGCGAAACGTAACAGTGACGGTGAAACTGATATGAACAAAACAGCCTCAACTAACTTTCAGACTCGATCGCCCAGAAATTATGCGATCCGTTACAAAACTTTATTTCTGGCATGATCGGCATCAACGTGTTAGTAACTCTGTATCAATAAACCACGTCCAGTCGAAATCTATAGCTTTCCCTTAAGAAAAACTCCAGGTCTGGACGTGGCCAAGGTTTAGTGTATCAGCGGGCGCATCCGAAGGAAGGGGGAGACAGCGTAGGATTAGCGAGAATAGAAGAGAGACAAAAAAGGCGTACCGAATGGGTGCACCTAAGATAATAAACTTCTAAAGCGATGCTAGCGCTTGACCAATCGGTTAGACCGGATACTTCTGAGTGGGGCGCACCTAGCGGTTGGTTGGGGGAGTAAAGAGAGGGTGTTAGTGGGCAATCGGCAAACAAGGAATCGAATCGCCCCTTGACCCAGGCTACCCGCAGATGAAGCAGATGATTAAATCCTGGCTCACTCGACCGCATTCCAGT
>JAAUSG010000380.1 GCA_012034055.1 Leptolyngbyaceae cyanobacterium RU_5_1
AGATGGGGGATGGGGGATGGGGGATGGGTTCTTATTGGATTATCCAGTTAGAAGCGTTTTTTATCATGATGACCCGTTGTCCCAGAATTTGGTCGTAGTCTTTATAGAGTTTTCTGCCCGTTTCAGCATTCAGGTAGTTACATTTGACAGCAAATTCCAGCCAGATTTGTGTTTCAGTAGCTTCTGCTTGACAGTCACTCAGTTTGGCGATGAAAGCCGCTTGATATCTTCGCTTTCGCCATACCTCCCCTAAATTTGCACACACTGAGCGGGAAGATCTACGAATTTGATCTGTCAAGGAATACTTTTCTTCTTGTGGAAACTGTTTAGAAAGTTCAAAAATATCCATTGCTGCTGCAAATGCAGTTTGATACACCTCTAAATCTCGATCAGTTCTAACCAATTCTCTTGTCATGTCACAGCACCTACCATCTACCCGACATTCCGATCATTCCCATCCCCCCATCTCCCCATCCCCCCATCCACCCGACTACATCCCCATTGCCGCCCTCAATCAGTACGCCTACTGCCCACATCGGTGTTGGCGCATGTTCTGTCTGGGTGGATTTGTGGATAACCAGTACACGATCGAAGGGACGAGTTTGCACGATCGCGTTCACACGATGGGGGAGGGGCAGCGAGAAGACACCTGGCAGATCCGAGCTGTTTGGCTCAAGTCAGAGCGATATCGTTTGATTGGCAAGTCTGACTTAATTGAAGAGAGTGATGGACGTTGGTATCCAGTGGAGTATAAGCGGGGGCATCGAGGTGAGTTTGATAACGATGAGTTGCAGGTCTGCGCTCAGGCGTTATGCATTGAAGAGATGACGGGGCAGCCTGTCCCATTGGGGTATCTCTACTATGCCCAGTCTCATCAACGTCAACCTGTCGAAATCTCAACCGAATTGCGGCAACAGACGATCGCCGCGATTGAAGCAGTGACTCGCATTCTGGATACGGGAGCAATGCCGCCTGCGGTATATTCGCCTCGTTGTAAGGGATGCAGTCTTTATGCTCAATGTTTGCCCAAAGCGGTTGCAAAAGTGGCTCAGTATCAGGAAGTTGGATAAGGATTCCACCTGTAAATGATCTGCTGATTTTTGGGTGAGAGGCGCGGCGGTGCCGCGCCTCTCACCCAAAAATCACCGAAAAATTACAGCACGTAAGGATTTGAAATCATGGGAACGCTTTACATTACTCAAGAGGATAGTTTTATTGGCAAAACCGATGAACGCCTAACGGTTCGGGCAAACAAGCAAACGCTGCTCGATGTGCCCTTGATCAAAGTCGATGGCGTGGTGGTTATGGGGCGAGCGACTGTTTCACCTGCCGTTGTGATTGAACTGCTCGAACGCAAGATTGCCCTCAGTTTTCTGACGCATACCGGACGCTATCTGGGACGGTTGGAACCAGAAATGACCAAAAACATTTTCGTTCGGGCGGCCCAATGGAAAGCGATTGCACCTTCTGAACCGGCACTTCATATGGTGCGGGGATTTGTTCGAGGTAAACTCAAGAACTATCGCATTGCATTGATGCGGGGTCAGCGAGAATCGCCAAACCTGCAATTGCAGAGTGCCATCACTCGGTTAGAGCAGGCGATCGCTCCCATTGAGACTACAGGCACGATCGATTCGTTGCGGGGATTAGAGGGGAGCGGGAGTGCCGCCTACTTTGGTTGCTTCAATGCGCTGATTCGAGCAGAGGGCTTCCAGTTCACAACCCGCAAGCGCCGTCCTCCTACTGATCCGGTCAATGCTCTGCTGAGTCTGGGCTATGCGCTGTTGCGCCATGATGTGCAAAGTGCCGTAAACATGGTGGGTTTTGACCCCTATCTGGGCTATTTGCATACCGAACGCTATGGCAGACCGTCCTTGGCACTGGATTTGATGGAAGAATTTCGTCCACTGGTTGTGGATGCAATTGTCTTAAGTGGGCTGAATCGAAAGGTGATTTCTCCTCAAGATTTTGTCACAGAACCTCTGAGTGGTGCTGTTTCGCTGGCTTTGGATGGGCTGCGAGCCTTCCTGCGACTCTATGAGCAAAAGAAGCAGTCTAAGTTTAAGCATCCCGTTCTGCAAACGCAGTGTACTTATCAGGAAGCGTTTGAGATTCAAGCACGGCTCCTGGCAAAGTATTTGATGGGTGAAACCGATAAGTATCCACCGTTGGTATTGAAGTAAGCTGTTCCACATTTAATTTTCGTGCGCGGAGCGCACGAAAATTAAATCCTAGCCTTCAAATTGTGCAAATTAGAAGTGGAACAGCTGAGTGGGTTATGTATGTTGTCGTCAGTTATGACATCGCGGATGATAAGCGACGGACAAAAATTCACAAGATTCTCAAATCTTATGGTCAGTGGATGCAATACTCCGTGTTTGAATGCGACTTGACAGAAACGCAATACGCCAAGCTGCGATCGCGTCTGAGTAAGCTGATCAAACCGGAGCAAGATAGTATCCGCTTTTATTTCCTGTGCCGTTGTTGTCAGGGTAAGATAGAACGAATTGGTGGCGAAATGGTTCGGGATGAAACCGTGTTTTTTGTTTGATGCGCGGGTCGGTGGGTGTTTTTAGCACTGACGCCGAGTAAACGCTGAAAAGATGACTGAGTCTAGGTTTGAGCGATTGTCAGTAAAATGAGTTCCGCGCAGGTGCTGAAAAGGATGCTGGGTCTAAGGTGGAGCGATTAAGGTGAGTGGATGAAAGACAAGATTGCGAAGCAAAAATGCTATGATCTAGATGGTCTACGCAGTCGAACCTTGAAAACTGCATATAGTCAACTTTTCAGGAGCCTGCCGCGACAATTTACCCCAAACCCTTTCAGGGATTGAAACTCGCGGCACCCAGCCGAACTCTGGTTGGCAGCATCTGCGACAATTTACCCCAAACCCTTTCAGGGATTGAAACATCCACGAATATCCCTATGGCGTGAGGATTTCGTCGCGACAATTTACCCCAAACCCTTTCAGGGATTGAAACAAGAACCCGCCGATTTCGACGGGGTTCGTAAAGTGCGACAATTTACCCCAAACCCTTTCAGGGATTGAAACGTCCGATCGCTACCGATCGATGCCAGTAGACGAGCTGACGAATTACCCAACTTCAC
>JAAUSG010000132.1 GCA_012034055.1 Leptolyngbyaceae cyanobacterium RU_5_1
CATCCCACATGTCACTCCCCCCCCTCCCCCCCCTCCCCCCTTCTATCCCATCCCCCTACCTCGAACGTGCAGCCTGTGTCCTCTTCTACCTCGGTCTCTGGTGGCGCACCTATGCGGTGCTCCAGCGGACAGCCTCTCAACGTGCCTATCAGCAGGCGTACTATCACTTTCAGCAAAGCCTGGAGCTGTTTACTCAAGAGAATCGTCAGGATCTGGTTGCCCGGTTCATCATTGCTCAAGCAGAAATCCTGCAAAAGCTGGGAGAGATGGATCAGCTAGAAGCGCTTGCCAAACAAGCACTGGTGTTGCACAAGTTGTACAAAGACCTGGTCAGGCAGGCACGAGACCACGGTTTTCTAGCAGAAACAGCCCTCTCTCGCTCAGAGTGGGCAGTGGCGAGGCAACGGGTGAATATCGCCTTACAAATTCTGGAGTTGGCTGAAGAAGCGCTTCACGAGGCAGATCCCCCCAATCCCCATTTAGAAAGCAGCCTGGAACTGGCACAGCGTTACCACTACGGTTGGTATTTGTTCCTGCTGGCCAGAGCCGAGAAAGAATTGGGAAATCTTGAGGCCGCCATTCGCCATCTCGAAGCGGCCAGGGATCATAACCATCCCCAGAACGATCCACCGCTGTATATCCGAATCTTGCGCACCTTGCGAGGCTACTACTTTGAAAAAGGTGAGTACCAACTAGCTTTTCGCACCAAACAGCTTCGGCGGCTGATTGAGCATCAGTTTGGCTACCGTGCCTTTGTTGGCGCACTGCGCCTGCAGCCCCAACCCCAGCAGGCAGAAGTGCCATTCATCCCGGCTCAGTTGGATCAACAAGCACTGATGGCTCAAGAGATCGCAGCGTCGGGTCGGCAGCAAGATGTCAAACGTTTAGTGGACCGACTCAGCCTCCCCAAAGACAAGCTTGTCGTGATTCACGGGCCGTCTGGCGTTGGCAAAAGCTCAATCTTAAACGCTGGTCTAGTGCCCATGCTGCAGGACAAACTGCTGGGAGAACGCACGGCTGTTCCCATCCTGCTCGACGTCTACACCGATTGGCAGGGCGCATTGGAGAAAAAACTTGCAACAGCACTCAACAATCAGCCAATAGTTAATAGCCAGCAGTTGCCTGAAGACGAGGGAACAGGGTATGGGGAGCCGAGAATGCAGGAAGAAGACTTGGGGACGCGGAGACGCGGAGGCGCGGGGAATTCCCAATCTCCAATCTTCAATCTCCAATCTTCAATCTCCAATCTCCAATCTTCAATCTCCAATCTCCAATCTCCAATCTCCGATTCTCAACCGTTCAAGTCCCCGGTTCTGCAACGTCTGCAGCGTGCGATCGCCGCTAATCTTGTCCCTGTGCTAGTCTTTGACCAGTTTGAGGAATTCTTTTTCGTCTACGACACTGTTCAGGCACGCCGCCCGTTCTACCAGTTCCTGCGCGGCTGCCTTAATCTACCATTCGTTAAAGTGATTCTTGCTCTGCGGGAAGACTACCTGCACTATTTGCTGGAGTTCCAGCGCCTCACGGATTTAGACATCATCAACAACGACATCCTCAGCAAGGATATCCGCTATCCCCTCGGCGATCTGTCTCCTGATGACACGAGAGTGGTGATCAGAAGCCTGACCGACAAAGCCCAGTACTATCTTCCGGATGACCTGATTGATGCCCTGGTGGATGATTTGGCAGGAGACTTAGGAGAAGTGCGACCGATCGAGCTGCAGGTTGTGGGTGCGGAGATCCAGGCAGAGGGGATTGCGACGCTGGCGGAGTATCGTCAAAAGGGCCCGAAGGAGAAGCTTGTGCAGCGTTCCCTGGAAACCGTTGTCAAAGACTGCGGACCTGAGAACGAAGACCTGGCCCGCATCATTCTCTTTTTACTCACGAATGAAAACGGCACCCGTCCGCTTAAAACTCAAGATGACCTGGAAGCGGATCTAGTTGATTTAGGCATGACCCACGAGATTGACAACCTTGATCTCGTGCTGGAAGTGCTGGTTGGCTCTGGCCTTGTCTTTCAAATTCCGGAATTGCCCAGCGATCGCTACCAGCTCGTCCACGACTACCTGGTCAATTTCATTCGCCAGGAACAGGAATCTGATATCGGCCGATTAGCTGCAGAACTGGAAAAGGAGCGAGAACAACGCAGGCTGAGTGAAGCCAGACTGGAACAAGTTGAACAGGAAAAACGCACATTGGCAGAAGCAAATCGCCGAGCCAGAAAGCGGATTTGGGTCGGGTCTGCATTCCTGGGAGTCAGTGTTCTGACGGCAATGTTAATCGGGATTTCAGCCGTTCAAGTTCATCGCAATGCAGAGTCCCAACTGAAGTTGGCTCAGGAAGGGACTCGATTGGAGCAGGCGGGTGCCAACGTCTTGCGCCAGTTTCAGCTTGAACCTGCAGAGAAAGTGACGGCGTTGATATCGGCAGTGCAAATTGGTCAGCGACTCAAGTCTTTAACGGTTGACAACCTGCCCCTGGAGAGATACCCCGCAACGAGTCCACTCATGACGCTGCAAGTCATTCTTGACACGCTACAGGTGCAAGCGGAAGGAAACGGCAAACCAGTCCAAACGGGTAAAACCTCTTTTGCAACCAACCAGAAAATCATCACGAGTCTGGTGTTTAGTCCCGATGGGCAGCGGCTAGCCACGGCAGGGAAAGACGGCACTGTTCAGATCAGTAGCCTTTCAGGGCAGCCATTACAGCAATTGGTGACTGAGCGGGGAGCGATCACAAGTTTGAATTTTAGTCCCGATGGGCAACGGCTAGCCACGACTGGACAGGATGGTGCCATTCAAATCTGGAGTCAGTCGGGACAGCGAATCGCTCAGTTCAAACTACCCGATGCGATCATTACTAGTCTAAGTTTCAGCGCAGATGGAAAACTGCTGGTGACGGTCAACGGCAGCGGTAAAGTTGAGCTTTGGGATTGGTCATGGCAAGAGCCAGAACATCCTCAAAAACTACGGGAAATCAAGCATGACCTGGCTTCAAGAATCAGTAGTGTCAGCGTCAGCAACGATCGCCAGCGCTTCGTGACGATAGCACTCAATGGCACCGTTCGCTTCTGGGATGTGTTGGGAGGACGGCAGTTGGATCATTTTGATAGCTATCAAAGTCAACCGCGACAGGTTAGCTTGAGTCCCAGTGGGGAACACGTTGCGACGGTTGGATTTAATGGTACAGTGCGGCTTTGGAATCTGGTCGGTCGGCAAGTTGCACAGTTTGGCGGCAAACAAAGCAAGATTACAACGGTTAGCGTTAGCCCGGATGGAAAACGACTCGCGATCGCCCAGGGGAATGGCAGTATTCAATTACAGCCGATTAGAAGCCTGGATGAGCTGTTGACTCAAAGCTGCACCTGGCTTAAAGATTACTTCCGCACCTATCCCGAAGCCGAGGAAGCTTGTCTCAGTAAGTAAACAGAAATGGGATACACTCATCCCTAACAGAAGACCCAACGCTTAAGCAGATAGATAGGCAAGCAGATGGCTAAGATTGTGTCCGTTCATTCATTTCGGGGTGGCACTGGTAAATCGAATACAACCAGCAACCTGGCAGCGACGATCGCCGTTCAGGGAAACCGAGTTGGAATTGTTGACACTGATATTCAATCCCCTGGCGTTCATGCGCTCTTCGGATTGACAGAAGACAGGGTGAACCTGGCATTGAATGACTACTTATGGGGCAAGTGCGCGATCGCCGAAGCCGCCTACAATGTTAGCCACGCGCTGCAGTCTGAGTCTGATTTGTTGCCCGCTGGTGCGTTGTACCTTGTTCCTTCCAGCATCAAGGCCGTTGACATTGCGCGAATTCTCAACGAAGGCTACAACGTTCAACTGCTCAACGACGGATTTCGCAAGCTCATCCAAACCTTAAAGCTAAACTATCTGCTGATTGATACTCACCCTGGGATTAACGAGGAAACCTTGCTGTCAGTGGCGATGTCCGATGTGCTGGTGCTGATTTTGCGTCCCGACAACCAGGACTATCAGGGAACTGCCGTTGCTGTAGATATTGCGCGTGAACTCGAAGTTCCCAAGATGCTGCTCGTGGTGAACAAGGTACTATCTAAATTCAACTTCGCTGAACTGCGCCAGAAAATCCAGGTAACCTATGACGTGCCTGTTGCTGGAGTCTTTCCACTCTGCGAAGAGATGGTTGAATTGGCTAGCAGTGGTTTGTTCTGTTTTCGCTATCCCGATCACCCCTGGACGGTAGAGATTCAGCAGGTGGCCCAACACATTCTCAGCTAATCAGCATCAAAGCAAGAATTCCGCGATCGCCGCCGCCGCCCCATCCGCTTCCACACTGGGAGCGATCCAATTGGCGGACTTTTTCACACCCTCTGGGGCATTGCCCATTGCCACTCCAATTCCGGCATATTCAATCATTTCCAGGTCGTTGAAGTTATCCCCAATCACCATCACGTTGGCGGCTTGAATGCCCAGGTGTTCCTCTGCTAAATAGCGAACCGCCGTGCCTTTGTTCACCAGGGGATGGGTGGCTTCAAAGAAGGTGGCAACAGAGGTGGTCAGGTACAGTTCAGCAGGCGGGTGGCGATCGCGCAGTGTATTCAGCAATCGATAAATCAGATCGGCATCATCGCTCAATGCCAACACTTTGGTCGGTTCAGTGGTCAAACTTTTGCGCAGATCACCGATTGGGATGGGTTCAACCCCCGTCCGTTCTCCATAATCCCTGGAGGCAGGGGTTAGTTCGCGCACATAGAGCTGGTCATCCATGTAGAAGTGGATCGACAGCAGAGAATAAAGTTCGGGCTGTTCAAAGTGATCCAGGAGCCGTAGTGCCAGGTGCTTTGGAACGGTCCAGTGGCGATGAATGGTTTGGGTGGCTGGGTCTTTGATCAGGGCACCCTGGTACGCCATGAGTGGCAAGGTTGCGCCGATGTCGTGGTGGAAACGGAGGGCAGAGCGGTACATGCGGCCAGTCGCGATCGCCACCTGCACTCCGGTTGCCTGAGCAGCTCGGACAGCTTGTTTCACAGGCTCACGAATGTTGTTGGAGGCCCCCGCGATCGTGCCGTCAATGTCCAGCACCAGCAGTTGAATATCGTTTGGCCGTGCCAAATTGAACGGCTGAGTTGTTTGGCTTGTGACAGTGGCTTGCTGCATAGGATTTGGGACTGATTTGAACTGAGGATAGGGGTAGAAATGAGGATTCAATAAGATCCAACGTGGATTGAATCACCACCAAGACACGAAGACAGCTGGACAGTGAGAAGTTCTCCTCTCGATGAATGACTGAAAATAAAAAAGGACATTCCGCCCACTTTGGGATGGCATACGGCAAGCGCTTTAAGATTGAAGTTTGTTTTAGAACCTTTGTCCTCCTGTTAGGCGGTTTTGCCTATCAGTTCTGGCTCAAGCTGCTCGACAAAACGACTCAGTTTCCGCCCAATCTCTGCCTTGTAAACTATACTCCTACTGCACAACACCAAATCCAGCAAAAGGTAGAAGCCTTTGAACGTTTTGTCAATCTGAACGCGATCGTATTCGGGGTGCTCCAAGTCTGAGCTCTAGAACTGCCCCAATCGGTTTGGAACAATTTCCCGCGTTGGTTTCGTACCTTGCCCGAACATGGCTATCCCACCGAACAGATCGTGCGTCTGACGCTTCAGCATCAACAGGCGATGATTTTTTTGAGAAGTAGACCCACTCTACTTCTGCCTCAATTGATTGCCGATAAAACTGGGTGATCTACATCGCTGGATACGCTTGAGTTAGCGGATTGGTGCATCTATCGAGGGGCATCAACAACTTTGCACTGTCCAGTTACCAATGAGACCTACATCAATGCTCAAAGCGTCTGTGAGCTACTTCAGAAGCTGGCTGCATTGGGATTGAGTATCCCCATTACTTTAGTGTTGGACAATGCCCGTTATCAAAAATGTGCGGTGGTGATGGAGTTGGCTCAATCATTGAACATCGAACTGCTTTATCTGACTGCCTATTCTCCCAATTTGAATTTGATTGAGCGATTGTGGAAATTTGTCAAGAAGCAATGTTTATACTCGATTTACTATGCTGACTTCAATGCATTTAAGGAAGCGATTACATCCTGTCTTGAGCAGTGCCACACGACCTATAAACGAGATTTAGATTCATTGTTAACTTTGCGCTTTCAGTCCTTCAAGAAAGTTAAGACTATCCCCTGACAAGGTATGACTAAAACGAAACAAGCTCTGCAAAGGGGTTGCTAAAAAATTCTCCTTTGCAGAGTCCTTGGAGCCTCTACTTGGACTCTTCCCGTCAGATGAGGGGATCTATCTACGCATAAACCTTACGGTAGTAATCCTGATACTCTTCTGAGAGTAGGGGACGCCACCAGTCTTGATGGGTTAAAAACCATTCAACCGTGAGGCGAAGTCCTTCTTGAACGGTGACTGAAGGCGTCCAGCCGAGTTCTGTTTGGAGTTTAGTGGAGTTGATGGCATAGCGGCGATCGTGCCCTGGACGGTCTTTCACAAAAGTGATCAGTTTTTGGGCAGGATTAGTGGGCAAATCGGGTGCCATTTCGTTCATCAGGTCACAGAGCATGTGAACCAGGTCAATGTTCTTGACTTCGTTATTGCCACCCACGTTGTAGGTTTCGCCAACGGTTCCTTTCAGCAGCACGGCATCGATCGCACTGCAGTGATCCTTCACATAGAGCCAATCTCGAACATTCTGCCCATCCCCGTACACCGGTAACGGTTTGCCGATCAAGATATTGATGCACATTAAGGGAATCAGCTTTTCAGGAAAATGGTAAGGCCCGTAGTTGTTAGAGCAGTTAGTGATTGAGGTGGGTAAGCCGTAGGTGTGATGATAAGCACGAACTAAGTGGTCGCTACCGGCTTTGGAGGCGGAATAGGGACTATTAGGAGCGTAGGGGGTTGTTTCAGAAAATGCCGGATCATCTGGACTCAGACTACCGTAAACCTCATCGGTAGAAACGTGGTGGAAACGGTAATGGGTTGGGCGTTCTGCGGATAACCAGTGTTGGCGAAAGGCTTCTAGCAGGGTGAAGGTGCCAACCACATTGGTGCGAACGAACGCATCGGGACCTAAGATGGAGCGATCGACGTGGGATTCAGCCGCAAAGTGAACAATCGTGTCAATGGCTTCTTCTTGAAGCAAGGCATCCACGAGGGGACGATCGCAAATGTCCCCCTTTACAAATCGAAAGTTTGGGTGTTCGTCCAAAGCGGCAAGGGTTTGACGGTTTCCAGCATAGGTGAGTGCATCTAAAACGATGACGCGATCGCCTGGATACTTTGCACACCAGTAGTGAACAAAGTTGGCACCGATAAATCCTGCTCCACCGGTAATGATCAGTTTACGTTGAGTGCTTGAAGGTTGATTGAGTTCAATAGAAATCATTGCTGTACTTACTTAGTTGTACTTACTTAATGGTTAGAGTGTTATGGCCAGTGATAGGACTGGTAACAAGTGTCAGGGGTTAGGGGTTCTGGACAGGAGTTGGAAAACCCTTGATCTCTCTATGGAGCTAGCACTATCACGCTAGCGGGTCTTCTCGAACGTGTCTGCCACGCTATCAAGCACTTTGCCCAACGCTATTCCGGCTGCCTCGTCAGAAAAATTTTGAGTCGCATATTGCCTGGCGTTTTGACCCAGGCGGGTTCTCAACTCTGAATCGTTCCACAGTGTTTCGATCGCCTGCACTAAGTCATCCAGCGACTGAGGTTCAACCAGGAAACCCGTTTCACCGTGGACAATATAGTCCTCGACGCCAAGGCAGCGTGAGGCAATAATCGCTCGACCCATGCGCATCGCCTCTACCAGGGTCACTTGTCCGGCAGCGGTGACTTGCTCGTTCGGCGTCAGAGGAATGATATTGATTCTTGCCTCCTGAGCCAGTTGCAGACACTCTTGCTTACCGATGCCTATCGGTGCTTTGACCTGGGATGGCAATGTCAGTCCGGTTAAGGCGCGGGGTCCAGATGCAACAACGGTTGGCAAGTTGAGCTTCTCAACGGCTTGAAAGAGTGTTGGGAAATCCCGGTGGGCAGATCCGATCGCAGCCAGGAAGGGATCGCTTGTGTTTTCTTCGTAGGTGACCGGAATATCGGGGACTTGATAGGGAACAAACTCAAACCGCTCAATTGGGAACCTCAGCCATTTGCTGTACATTTCCCGTTCACGCCGGGTATGGACGATAAAGCAATCCACATCCTTGAGACTGACTTGCGCAAGCCAGCGACGGATGCCTAAAGAACAGGTGCCAACATTGAATAACCAGGCCACCACCGGGATGCGCCTCCGCGCCATGCGCTGATTGATACCCACTGTTGATGCAAGTTGGGGAAAAACAGTGATTACACCTCCCTCAGTCTGATCAACAGCCGCTTTACCCTGTTGCAGGTATATCAACCATTCCTGGCGGCTAGTTACTGACGAAGCTTGATTGTGCCAGTTGCCTAAAGGCTTACTGCGTGGAATATGGGTAAAGCGGTGGCGATCGCCTGGAACTAAAGAATCCAGCCAATAGATCTCATGCAAATCTCCAGTATGAGCAAACGGGGAAGCGATAGTCCAGTGCATAGATTGATTTCCTAAGCGTGTCCGTAAGACTATTGACAGGGTTAATGGGGTTTGACACTAAGCCAATTCAATTTGCGAGTCATCCCCAATCATGAAGCGCAACGCTTTTGGACGTTGGGGAGCCAGTTTGAGTTGCACTCGTTGCCCAATTACACTGTCCACAATGCGCTGCTGAATTCCAATAACTTTAGCCCCGCGCAGGATCACGCTGTGTTCTAAATCTGCATCAATCAGGGTTACTTGATCGGCAACACTGCTGTAAGGACCAATGAAGCAGTTTTCCAGATGGCAGTCTTCCCCAATCACCACCGGACCGCGAACCGTGCAGTTAACCAATCGTGAGTTGACACCGATCCGAACCCGCCCAGAAATTTGACTTTGATAATCAACCTCGCCCAGAATCTCTGATTTTAAGCACGTATCCAGAACAATCTGGTTGGCTTCCAGGAGATCATCCTTCTTCCCGGTATCGAGCCACCAACCTTCGATTTGGCGGGCTTCCACATGTTTCTGATGATTCAGCAAATTTTGAATGGCGTCCGTAATTTCGAGTTCACCACGCGCAGAGGGTTGAATCCGGTCGATCGCCTCATGAATCGTAGTAGCAAAGAAGTAAATACCAACCAATGCCAGATTGGAGGGCGGAACCTTGGGTTTCTCAACCAGGTGAATGACTCGCCCTTGAGCATCTACCTGAGCCACACCAAAAGCAGTTGGGTTCGGAACGGGACGCAGCAGAATGAGGGAATCCATCTGCTGCTCTTTGAAGCTAGCCAGGAATGGCCCCAGTTCGTTTTGAATCAGGTTATCGCCAAGGTACATGACAAATGGCGAGTCACCCAGGAATGGACGGGCAACTTTAACGGCGTGGGCGAGTCCAGCGGGCTTTTCTTGCAGGATGTAGGTGATGTTGGCACCAAAGCGATCGCCATTTCCCGTTTTTGCCTTCACTTCTTCCCCAGTTTCTGGGCTAATGATGATCCCAATCTCGGTAACGCCAGCGGCAACAATTGACTCAATCCCGTACCAGAGAATCGGCTTATTTGCAACTGGAACCAGTTGCTTCGCACCAGTATACGTTAGTGGTCGCAGTCGAGTTCCTTTGCCGCCACTCAGAATAATTGCTTTCATGGGAGAAGTGCCTTTTGAATATGTGCGCTAGGGGTATAGATCTGCCGACTTGAAAGGCTTGCCTGCCTTGTCTTTAGGGGAAAGGATCGGCTCATCGGTGATGGGCCAATCAATGGCTAAATCTGGATCGTTCCAAAGAATGCAGCGCTCGTGCTGAGGTGCATAGTAGTCAGTCGTTTTGTAGAGCACTTCAGCAACCTCTGAAACCACCATGAAGCCGTGTGCAAATCCCGCAGGAACCCACAGCATCCGTTTGTTTTCCGCACTGAGTAAACAGCTAACCCATTGCCCAAACGTCGGCGATTGTTTGCGAATGTCTACAGCAACATCAAATACTGTGCCCATAATGGCTCGCACAAGCTTGCCCTGAACCTGTTCAATTTGATAGTGAAGTCCGCGTAAAACGTTTTGACATGACCGAGAGTGGTTATCTTGGACAAACTGCTCTGTTATCCCAGCTTTTTCAACAAACGCCTTTCCGTTATAGCTTTCCAGAAAGAAGCCGCGATCGTCCTGGAAAACACGCGGTTCGATAATCAACACATCAGGGATTTCTGTAGGCAGAATGTTCATCTTAAGTTCCTTACAATTCCTAACTTCACCGTTAGTTCAGGGTAATCTGCAAACCTTTCCTTAAAGATTCTGTGAAAGATTCAACCGTGAGATTTAGGCGAGTTCATCAAGCTTTATAACGCGAAAGTTGATTAATCTCCAAGGCCATCAAAGATCTCTTTATCAAAAAATGAACTTATAGCCGTTTCGCCCCCCTGAACCCCAAATTCTGGAGGGAATCAGGGTCAAAGTCCCCCAATTCTGGGGAATTTAGAGGGCTAACCAGACCTGCAAACGTGACGCATTCCTCTGAAAAAGGCTGTACATAGAGTCGTAATCTGTAGGTTTAGGTAGAGTTCCTATGCCGTTCTAAGGCGAGCTGAATGAGTTGATCGACTAATGCTGGGAAGGAGATTCCACTGGCGAACCACAGTTGGGGATACATGCTAGTCGCTGTGAATCCCGGCATTGTATTAATTTCATTAATCAAAACGTCTTGAGTTGCTTCGAGGTAGAAGAAGTCAACCCTTGCCAGTCCAGCGGCAGCGATCGCTGCAAACGCCTGAACGGCCATGTCTTGGATCTGCTCTGCGATCGCTGCCGGTAGGGGAGCTGGAATTAGCAAATCGGCTTTGCCTTGAATGTACTTGGTATCGTAATCGTAGAAATCACTCTGATACGTAATTTCACCCACCACTGACGCTTTCTGCTGGTCGTTGCCCAACACGGAGCACTCCACCTCTCTGGCAACAACGCCCGCTTCGACAATAATGCGGCGGTCATAGCTTGCGGCGCTGTCAAGGGCTGCCTCTAATTGAGCACGATTCCGTGCTTTGGAGATGCCAACGGATGAGCCGAGATTGGCAGGTTTGATGAAGCAAGGATAGCCAAGCTCCGCTTCAATCTGGTCGCACAGTTTGGGATAGACACAGGGATTTGACCAGATTTGCGATCGCGTTACAGTCACGTACTTCACCTGGGGCAATCCTGCCTGGGCAAATGCGTGCTTCATAGCAATTTTATCCATGCCGATCGCCGAACCCAACACCTCAGAGCCGACGAACGGAGCTTGCATGAGTTTAAACAAGCCCTGGACAGTGCCATCTTCACCATTGGGACCATGTAGTACTGGAAACCAAACATCTACGTTGTTCACGTCCGACGGAAATTGCCATCGACTCGGCGTGCTTCCAGATGAAGGACCATTCTGGTGTACTGGAAGATCCGATTCTAGAATTTGCTGGGCAACGGCTGGTCCGTACCAATAGCCATCTTTTTGAATATAGAACGGTAGCAACTCGTATTTCCCGCGATTGGGTTCTGTGGTCAGTGCCCGGGCGATCGCGCGGGCTGAGACAATGGACACTTCATGCTCTCCAGAGCACCCCCCAAATAAAAGTCCAACTCTTAGCGTGTTCATGGTGTACCATCCTGACGTGGCTAACTGTTGCTCACTATCGATGCTAGTGTATGCCTGTTTCAAAATTGTCATTCTATACCCTGCAGACTGCTGCATCTAAACAGGGTGACGCATAAAGCACTGCTCGATAGGGCTGTGCTAGCCCATTAGCAAGGTCGTAAGATCCAAAAAATTCCTGGAAAAGATACTCTCCGAGTCCTCTGCTGCTTAAACTTCCCACTGTTGCACTGAACTCAACCTGAACGGAAAGCTGCACATCCTAACGCCTGGCCAACAGTCAGAGACCTTTAAGATTACATTACATAACCATAGAGCTTACGCAGGTAATGGGTTATTGGTAATCGGTAATCGGACAATTACCCACTACCCATTACCGGCGCAATAGTTTGCATATGTTTACAACACTGGGTTTGAAGGGGTTGAAGACTGCTAAAATTCAGCTAACAATTCCTGAAGGAAAAGTTAAGGCAACGTATAAGTGAAATCATCTCATGTATAAGTTGCAAGGGATGAGGGTAAAGGCGGCTCTACCAATTGATACCTATCTCCAGCTTTATCTAATGTCTACTCTGACAAGTGGTTGATGCCAGCTTTCTTGAAACTAAATATGAACATGCAATTCCAAGCTGCAAAAGCTGTTACTGACGTTGAACCTGAAAATGCTCAACACTTGACCCGTCAAGGTGTGAACCTGGCAGAAGATGGCTTCTTTGCAAAAGCTGTTTCCAGGTTTGATCAAGCCATTCGTTTACAACCTGATGACTACACTACCTGGTATAACCGTGGGGATGCATTAGCAAACCTCAAATGCTACGAGGACGCTTTAGAGAGCTTTGACCAGGCGGTGAAACTGCAGCCAGATAGCTATGCTGCATGGACGTTTCGAGGTGTTGTGTTGATTTACCTGGAACGCTATCAAGCGGCTCTTGAAAGCTGCGATCGCGCTTTAGCGATTCAACCCAACGACGCAGAGGCATGGATGTTTCGAGGTGTCGCGCTGCAGCGATTAGGTTGGTACAAACTTGCCTATGCTAGCTATGAGCGTGCGATGCACGCTTAACTGACGTAGGAGCTGGAGAAGACACAAGCGTCCAGTTCCCATAGCTATTCATTATTTATCCAATGGCGAAGAATCTGCGATCGAGGCAAATGAAGGCGGTTTATACATTCCAAGCTTCTGTTTCAGCAATAGTCCAAAGAATGGCAGATCTTCGATCAAGTAACGTTTCCAGAGGCGTTTTGGGTCAGAGTAGATCCTGAACACCCATTCTAGTCCAGTAATGCTCATCCACTTGGGCGCACGCTTAACAACCCCTGCCTCAAAATCAATCGTAGCACCCACAGCAAAAAAGATTTTGACGTGGGTAAACCGATCTTTATATTTGTAAATCCACTTTTCTTGCTTGGGCGCACCCACCCCAACGGCTAAAACCGTTGCTTGAGACTGGTTGACCATGTCAATGAGTTCCAGGCACTCTTGTTCGTTCTTCTCAAAGCCGAAGGAGGGGGAGTGAGCACCCACAATGATGTCTCGACCAATCTTATTGTTGACTTTAGTTCGGGCCCGGTCTGCAACCCCTTCAGCGCCTCCTAACAAAAAAATTGTGACCGCTTCATTATTTCGATGAAACCGGCAAAACGTTGGGAAGAAATCAGACCCAGAGATTTTTTCTTTCAATGGGGTGCCTAGAAATCGAGAGGCATACATCAAGATTTGGCTGTCGCATACCCGATAGTCAGCATGAAGATAGGTTTGGAAGAACTCTGCATCCCGTTGAAGTTTCATCAGATGATCAACGTTAGGTGTAAATACGACACCATTTTTTAAGCGCTCCAGGAGTTCCATGATCGACATATTGTCGAATGGGACGTTGAGGATACTAACCTGACTACCTTGAATGTAAGAGTTGATCGCTTTGCGGCGATCGCGATTTGCCCCTAAGAAAACATGGAAGATCGTACTCGCCAGGATTTTCAGATCCAAACGGTGCTTCCACCCATCAATGTATGAGAAATCGATTTCCAGAACTTCCTCAAAGTTCATGCCATATTTTCGGCGGTTGATCTGCCAAAGCCCAGTCATCCCAGGTTTCACAGCTAAACGCTGCCAGTCACTTTTCGAGTAGAATGTGACTTCATCCAGGGTTGGTGGGCGTGTACCAACCAGGCTCATGTCGCCCTTCAACACATTAAAGAACTGCGGTATCTCATCTAGATAAAACCGCTGTAGCAGCTTACCGACTCTCGTTACATAGGGGTCATTTTCCTGGTCAAACCACTTGTAGCCCTTCTTATAAGCAAGTCTAAGTCTATATTGTTCTGCATTCGGGCTTGTCGTCCGAAACCGCCAGAGGAGAATATGCTTCCCTCGTAGCCCCACACGAGGTTGAGCGATGAAAATCGGGCCGGGTGAATTAATGTAGATGGCGATCGCAATCATCGGCAACAAAATCACCATCAGCGTTAATCCCGCGATCGCACCAACAACATCTAAAACCCGCTTTAGGGGACTGATAGTGGAAAAATGAGGCGTAACGCTGAAAAACTCAATATCATGAAGCTTTGCTTGCCGATCCAGTGCTCCCTCAAGGTCTCGTCGGGTAATCAGTTCGGAATTGATTAGAATCTCCCCAAGCAACTGCCAGCCGACAGTTTCAACCTGCTGAAGCTGTTTTTGTAGCGCATTTTCCAACTGACTCTCGGTGATGAAGCCTTCCTGTAATAAGATTGCGCCTATCGAGTACGTCGCCATTTTTCCTTAAAATTCTTTAATGTGAAACCGTTACGAGGATCCCTGTCTAAAAGACTATCCAAAAACTCTGATGGAGAGTTTGAATGTCTAAGTCTGTCGTGTTGTTAAACAGCGCCTTAGCTAGAATGCCCAGTAATGCCAATAACCTTACTCTTAGAGGATGTTTTAAAAGTCCTCCTGTTTGTAGCAAAGCGTGCAAGATCCCCCTAAATCCCCCTTAATAAGGGGGACTTTGAGCTAATTTCCCCCCTTATTAAGGGGGGCTAGGGGGGATCGCTGAGT
>JAAUSG010000133.1 GCA_012034055.1 Leptolyngbyaceae cyanobacterium RU_5_1
AAACACTGGCTTGGGAACAGCGCAGAAATACGCAATTGCGAACGATAGATTGGCGATTTACCACTGAAGAGGCTCGGGTTAAACTCAAACGGCTTTACCCCTCATTTCAACCTTGACAGACCACTAGGCAACTAAACTGCATTTACCAAAGGATGTTTTGCAATGACATTACCATCAACACATCAGCTCCGGTTTCCTGGGATTGATACCCTCAACCCAACTGCTCCTCTGGGACAAACCGCCGTACTTTCCTCCTTATCTGCCAACTCAGGTCTAGTTGATCCGCTAGCGGGGCGATCGCTTTCCACCAGTTCATCTTCTACCAACCGCTTTCGTCCCTATCCGGGAAATTCTCCTGAGGAAGCTCATAATCTGGGCATTGTGAATGGTCAAAAGTCCTACCAGGAGCATGTTGGAGATCGTAACCCAGACAACGAGTTGGATATTTTTGACTTCATTCATATCGATCTCACCGCTCCCGGCAGTCTCACTCTGTCGCTAATCGGACTGCAGCAATCGGGCAATTTCACAGCTGATGCCGATCTGTACCTGGTTTGGGATGCCAACAACAATTTCCAGGTAGATGATGGCGAATTGATTGGCTTTAGCGAGAATATTGGAAATGGTTCAGAGTTTATTAAACGTACTGGACTCCAAGCCGGTAGTTACTATGCTGTTGTTACTGGCTATGATGCCTACGCCACGAACAGCGTTCGACGTACCGACTACACCTTGACAGTCACTGCCGATGCAGCTGGTGGAACACTACCCACTGCTCGAAATGTGGGTGTGTTAGGCGGTAACCGAACCTATTCAGACTATGTAGGAACACTGGATACTCACGATGTCTATAGATTCCAGCTAAACAATCCAAGTTCAGTTCAGATTAGCCTGACAGGACTGAGTGCTGATGCAAATCTTTATCTCATTCAGGATTTGAACGGCAATGGTGTTGTGGACAGCTCTGATGAAATTCTGCGCTATTCCGATGCAGGGGGAACGACTCAAGAACTAATCACCCTGCCAGGGCTTGCGGCAGGAAACTATTACATATCGGTTGTTCAAGGTGCTTCTGGGAGCACCAACTATACTCTGAATCTGTCTGCTACAACAGCATCAACTACAATCCAAACACTTTCTGGCTCTCTAGAGGCTGACTTATTTACCCCTAACCTAAACTACGATCGCACCCTGATTTCTGGTAACGGCAATGTCTATTTGGGGGATGGCTACTACGATGTATTGAACCTGTCTAACCTGGCTTCTACGTCTGTAAAGTTTAGTCTCGTACAATTAGGCTCAACAGGAGTAAGTGGGGGTGTAGCGTATAATCCGGGCAACGGTACGCGCCTGTTCGATCGCATCACATTAGCGAGTGGTCAAGAAATCTTGTTTGAGGGGATTGATTTGATTTGGTTTGGCGATCGCATTATCCCTCTCTTTGTTAATCCCAGTGACCCATTGTTTAACCAGCAATGGAACCTGCACGCAATGGGTGTCCATACTGCTTGGAGATTCACTCAGGGCACCTCCAATGTCATGATTGGCATTGAAGATACGGGACTGGGAGTAAATTCGCTTGGCTTCATTCATGACGATCTCCGCACAACAACCATCAACGGCACCAGTTACTATGATGACTTCTCAACTAGATCAACTTCTCACGGCACGGCAGTGCAAAGCATCATTGCTGCCAATACAAACAACAATTTGGGTTTGAGCGGCATAAATTGGAACTCACCGGTTCACAGTATCGACGTGATTCCAGGACCATCAGGAGACACAGGTGATTATTCGCTGGCAGCAGCTACTCAAGAATTGATTAACTCTGCTGGAGGGCGGCGACTGATTATCAACTTAAGTCTGAGCGGCAGCGATCCAAATCCAGCCGAGCTTAATCAACTCGTGGCACAAAATCCTAACGTTCTGTTTGTGATTTCTAGCGGTAACGACAATCGCAGTAGTTTAGATTACCCAGCCTCTCTGGGACAAAACTATGGCAACGTGGTTGCAGTCGGCGCGATCGACGATAGTGGCAACCGATGGACTACCCCTGCTGAAGGATCGAACTACGGGTTTGGGTTGAGCCTAATGGGTCCAACGGAAGTGATCGCGGCAAGAGCAACCAAGACAAATTCTGGTGTATCCTTCGACTACTATGACTTCCAGCCATTGGGGGATTACTTCAGTGGCACCTCTGCTGCTACGCCTAATGTGTCAGGTGTTGCCTCACTTGTCTGGAGTGCCAATCCGAATCTGACAGCCTCCCAGGTGCATGAGATTCTCCAGCAAACCGCCTATGACTTAGGTGCTCCAGGGGATGATCTTGAGTATGGAGCTGGTCTTGTGAATGCGGATGCGGCTGTCCGGCGGGCCCTAGCCTTGGCACAAAATCCCAGTGTTGCGTAAGGAGTGATTTAAAAGCTGGTTACTAAGCCCCAGCTCAAGTAACCCTTTTGCAGAGAAGCTCTCCGGCTTTTCGATCCAAGATCGAAGCCGGAAGCTTTTTGGTATGGCATTACCAAACAGGAGCCTGGCAACGAGCGCGCTCCAGTTTCCGTCCCCTTGCGGGGTAGTGGGTTGATGAACCAGCATGCCCACGACGAGTTGCTTGACTGCCGCTTGTTTCCGTCCCCTTGTGGGGTAGTGGGTTGATGAACTCTATTCTTGGCGTGCAACGACTTGCAAAATATCGGGTTTCCGTCCCCTTGCAGGGTAGTGGGTTGATGAACCCCTGCCTTTTGAAACCCTTATAGGGTGGGGTTTTGAGATACCCATTTTCGCGGGGGTCAATTTTGCTGTCAATAGAGTGGGGTTCAGTCTCAATAAAGGTTTCGGAATAATAATTGAAACCCTTACACAGTAGGCGATATGTGGGGGTCAACGAAACTATGTGGTTTTCAAGGATCGGCTGACCCCCTCAACTTAGCACCTTCTCTATGGTTCTGAGATGAGCATGAATACTTACCGTGAAAGGGTGAAGGATGAGTGTTGTCAACCCAGAGATCCCTCCAACCGCCCTTATTAAGAGCGGAACCGATTTATTGTCTCGAGGGCAAAGTTGGCAGCGGATAAAACCGGATGAAACGGATGATAGCCTAAATTTCTTATCCGCTTCATCCGTTTGCTAATCCGCTGCCATCTGTTTTATCTAATCACAACGAAATTAGCCCTACCCTGATTAAGGGGGGCTAGGGGGGAGAGCGCAGAGCGCACGCTTTGCGAACGATGCAGAGTCTTCAAATCCTTAACCGAGAGGTATTGAATAGACTGCGCCAGATCCGCGATCGCGTGCTGACGCAAACCTCGGAGTTTTTAACCAGGAATTAAACCATGACCCGCATCGTTGCTTAAAACTCCGAGGTTTTGGTCACAATGCGTCAGTCTTGAACATCAAACCTTTTGGATTACTTTTCGCCCCAGTAATCCTCTGGGTCGAACCAGCAGCATGATAAACAGCAGCCCGAAGGCAACGGCATCTTTGTACGCCGAGTATTCACCGGGCACAAAGGCTTCCACCAGTCCAATCAGCAATCCACCAATCACAGCACCGGGGATGCTGCCCAAACCACCCAACACAATCACCGCCAGCCCTTTCAGCCCAAACCCAATTCCGAAATACGGACCGGCAATGCTGACACTGGAACCAACCAGGGTGCCAGCCAGCCCCGCTAGAAAACTGCTGACGAAAAAGGTGAGGACAATGAAGCGATCGGTGTCGATGCCCAGCAAACTTGCGGTCGTGGCGTCTTCTGCCACTGCCCGCATCGCTTTGCCAAATTTCGTGGCGTTAATCAGGTACGTCAGAATGCTGAGAATCACGACTGAGACCAGGAAAATCACCACCTGCACGCTGCGGATTGGAATCGGGTTGTCAGCCGTGCCAAAGTTGATCGAGGGGGGCAGGTTCCCGTAGGTATCGGCTGGAAAGGTATAGTTTTCGGCACCGACTAAGTATTGAATCAAGTTCACAATCACAAGGGCCACGCCCAGGCTGGAAACGACGGTGAGCAGAGGATCGGCTCCTTTGCGGCGCAGGGGACGGAAGGCAAACCGCTCGATCGCCACTCCCACGAATCCTGCTAAAGTACTTCCCAGAATCAGCGCGATCGCAAACCGTAAGTGCCCCGGTAAGGGTACATTGGCCAAACTCACGGGCAACGTGGTGTTGGGGAGCAAGCCATTAAATCCGGTGATTCCCCCCATCAAGAAATACGTGAAATAGGCTCCCAGCGTGAACACTGCTCCGTGGGCAAAATTGATGATGCCCAGAATCGAGAAGATCAACGTATAGCCCAGTGCAAAGATGGCATAGACGCTGCCAATCGATAGGCCATTCAGGACGTTTTGCAGAAATAGGGTAAAGGTCATTTTCAGCGAACGAGATGTGGGGGAATAAAAATGAACGCGACCTACTATTCATATTTCCAATGAAGTGGGATCTATCCCCAGTTCTCTCAATTTGGCAGCCAACCGATCCGCCCGTTGCTTTTCCTGTTCTGCCCGTTCATCTCCTGTTTGCAACAGGTTTCCCTCACTATCCCACCACCGCAACCAGGGGAGTGTCTGATTACCCTCCCGTCCCTGCCAGATCCCTAGCTCTGCTGCTAACGGAAGAATTGGGAAATGCCCGCGCTGATTCGGTGGAATTTTGCAATAGCGATTGGCAATCAGTTCATACACCTCCACGGATGCCTGCTGCACCTCATAAATGGCATAGAACGGAATCCGAATTGCCTGTTCGTAAACCCAAAACTTACCGGCTTTTGACTCATCTCCGGCAAAGGGTGACGTGGTGTCCCGCTCTTCGGAGCCATCTCCCGAAACAAACTCGATCGCAATCAACGGCGCAACAATTTCTTTCCACATGACGTACAATCGCCGCACCACTCCATTCAACAACGGCGGCACATTGGGCACATAAAACCAGTCTGGTGCTTCTGCACCGCGTTCGGGGGGATCCGTCAGCCGCCAATAAATCCCACAATCTTGACCAATGCAGTACTGCCCATCGGGATGGATCTGATCAAGAACGGGGCGAATGGAGCTAGTCAATAACAGACTTTGGGGATGTTCCTGAAAATTTTTCACAAATGTACCGTCCGATTCCGGCAATTGGGTATGATCGGGCAGCGTCAGGGGTGAGGTAGATTGGGCGATCGTCATAGATCAAGCAAGATAGATCAAGGACTGTGATCAAGAGAACGTAATGCTTCATTGTAATCCCTGATGGATTGACCCATTTTTGGAAGGATTAACTTGCTTGATCAGGAACTGCCCGGTCATTTGTTGGAGTTATGGTTGTCCTTCTAAACCTTGTCCACATGCAGACCTGAAGTTTTGCTTAAGAGAAAACTACAGATTTCGAGCTGGACGTGGTTTAAACCCCAATACTTCTTGGTTAGTGTTGTCAGTCTAGAGATCCCCCCAACCCCCCTTATTAAGGGGGGCTTTCAAACCAAAACTGGTGCAATTCCCCCCTTATTAAGGGGGGCTAGGGGGGATCGATGCAAAGTCTTGAAACGCTTAACCGAGAAGTATTGGTTTAAACCCAAGACTCAGAAACGGGGAATCGCAATCCATGCAAACAACTCTTCTCAAACAAAGCAGCTTACTGACGATGATTACGCTTGGACTGGGAATTGGCTTCGCTACACCTGCCCAAGGTCTGCGGCATTCGTGCTCAAAAGCAGGCTGGCATGGCTGGAACGGGCTTTGTTTTTGCTCCTCCGTCCAATGTTCGCACCTCTCCAAACGGCAATATTTTGTGTTCAATCTCCACGCGAACTCGTGTTAACCTCTACGGTTCATCGGGTTCCTGGTACTACACGGATGCCTGTGGCTCAATTGGCTTGATCCATAGTAGCCAGCTTGAGTTCTAAGAAAATGGTGATTTCACTTCAACAATGCAAATCGTCCGTTCTTGCCATCTGAGTCCATCTTGATTTGTGCGACATAGAACTGCTTTTGAATCACCTCGCCATCAGGGGTAAACGACAGTTCACCCAAGGGGGTATCATACTGACCGCTCAGAATTTGCCGATTCAGGGCACTGCGCAGTTCCGGCAGAGAACGGGTCTGGAGCTTCTGTTGCGGATTCAATGCTTTGAGGGCTTCAACAAACACCTGAACAGCCGTAAACCCTTGCGCACTGAACTGGGGCGGGTCTTTCTGGTACTGCTTGACGTAGGCAGCACGAAACGATTTGTTGATGTCGTTAGCGTGCTCTGGGCTGTAGGCTTGGGCAATCAGGACGCCGTCACAGCGCACTTTGCAGACTGGGAAAATGTTGGGCGTATTGAGTCCATTGCCGCTGACAATCAGCTTGCGGTAGCCCAGTTCGCGGAGCTGGCTGACCAGATTTGCACCATCGGACGCCAGACTGGAAATCACAACCAGGTCAGGTTTCAGGTTAATGGCGGCCGTTGCCTGGGTTTGAAAGTCGGTGTCGGTGGTTTGGAACTTTTGCACCGTGACGATGGTGAGTCCCCGCGCCGCGATCGCCTGTTGAAAAATTTCGGTTTCGGACTGGCTGAAGGCATCGTTCTGGGCATAGAAGACAGCGACTCGCTTAATGTTGGGGTTGAGCTTCAGAGCGGCAGTCAGCGAGTTGGGAGCCAGCACGGTGACGGGCGAAGCAACCCGCGCAATGAACGCGCCGATTTCGGGCACCCCTTTGGCGGTGTTGGTGGGGCCAATTACCGGAACTTGAGCGCGATCGGCGATCGGGTCAGCGCTAAAGGCTTGCTGGGAGGAGGAGGGGCCAACAATGCCCACCACTTTATGTTTGGTAATCAGAGTTTGGAAGGCGTTGATTGCGCCCGCCTCATCCCCACCCGCGTCCTGAAACACCAGTTTGACCGGTGTCCCGTTGATGCCGCCGCGATCGCGAAAGTACTGTTCTGCAATCCTGGCCCCGGCCACCGATTCTTGACCGAGCAGCGCCAGATTGCTAGTTTGGGCAAGGGCAACTCCAATCAGCATCGGAGTCGATGGGGGGTTCTGGATCGGACGACTGCATCCGATGACCAGCAGCACCCCCATCAGAAATAGGGTCAATAATCGGGCGATCGCGTTGCTCATAAGGTTTCGTTAAGCTCCCTAGGTTGTCTACCAAACCTGCCCCTTGTATCTTCAGAGCTACAGAGATCGTCCATTACCAGAAAATTTACAGATGACGTTATTTTGGCTAACTTCATAAATTCATTACAGACCCTTACAATAAATTCCCCGGATAACTTAGTTTGGAACGGGTATTCTGGTAAACGGTTATCCTAAACAGCGTACCCCTAACGCTACCGTGCTCTATCGGTTGAAATTGACCTGAAAGGAACCAATTTTGGCTATTTTGAGGGTTTTTTATCCTCGAACACGCTCGATAGAGTCGTCGTCACCACTCTGCCAGGAGGCTTTTCTCTTGTTTACTGAGCAGCCAGCTCCCCCACAGCAGCCAGTCGCTGAAGTCATCGCACAGAGCACTGATGCATCCATTCCCAAAGCATCCTCCTTGTCCTTACCCGCTCAACAGGGGATTGCGCCTCCAGAATCGATTCCCCCCCAGTCGTCTCCGGTGCGCGTGGAGACTCAGGTCGCTTATCCAGAACCGGTATCCAGTCCTGCACCCGCTTCAACAAGCCAGCCTGCTAGTCAGTCTGGGCAGGCGGCTCAATCCCCCACAGAATCTGCCAACATGCAGCGGCGACAGGAAATTGAGCAAAAGCTAGCCGAAATCGTCAGTAAACAGCGCGCCAAGCAGAAGGAGGAACAGCAGCAGGAAGCCGCAACCGAGTCGGCTAAATATGCTGGCTCAAAGGACTTTGAACAGGCTCGTCAGGCGGCTAAGAAGCCTGCTTTACCCAAGGACGTGCAGGCAGCGCTCCTGCGTAAGATCAACAGCAAACAGGCAAAAGCGGGCACCGGAGCCGCGATCGCGAAAGGCTCTCAGGATTCGGGCGCAACATCCCAGGTGACTCAGCCGAGTGGTTCACTGGCAGCGAATGGCAGTGGGGTTCCGCTATCGAGCTATTCCTTCCCGACTCTGCCCACCGGACAGGCTCAATTCCAGTTGCCCTTAGGACACTTTGGCAAAGGCATCCTCAACCTCGTTTTTCCATTGACTATTCCCGCTCCGATTACCTCAGCCTTTGGTTGGCGGGTACATCCAATTAGTGGCACTCCTCGCTTCCATCGCGGGTTAGATTTGGGCGCTCCGATGGGTACGCCAGTGCTGGCGGCCCAGAGTGGCAGAGTCGATACGGCTGATTTTCTCAGCGGGTATGGGTTAACAATCATTCTGCGTCATGGCAACACCCAGCAAACTCTCTATGCTCACTTGTCCCAGGTACTGGTTAAACCCGGCGATTGGGTGAAGCAGGGACAGCTGATTGGTCAAGTCGGCAGCACGGGAGCCTCCACCGGTCCACACCTGCATTTTGAGTTGCATCAGCTCACCTCTGAGGGCTGGACAGCGTTGGATCCGGGGATGGTGTTCAATCAAGCGAATGCCACTGCCCAAAATCCGCAATCTCAGCAACTCGCCAAGGGCAAAGGGCAAAGCTTGCGGTTAGCCGCGTTCGGACTGTTAGACCTGAATGACGCCACTACTCTATCGAGCGATCGCCCACTGGATTACAGCGCCCTTTCAAACTATCTCTCCGTATCCAGCCCAGCCCAAACCGGAATGCTGGTTCCCTTCGCCGTCTTACCATCAGCAGTCCCAGAATTTAGCTGGTTCCTTTCCCCCATCGTTGATGATCTCCTCGCCGAGCAATCTACCGCACTGATGCCCTGGCTAGGGTTCTCCACCCCTACCCACACCGTCTCTGTCCAGACTCTACCGTTCCAGCCCGCGCCGGTTGCTTCGGAATCAACAGAACCGCTGGCATTCAAGCCCTTAGCCACACCGGCTGATCCATCCACCCTGCGACTTGCCACAACTCAACCCTTTGTCAACCTGATCACAGCTAAAATCTCGATAGGAGTTCAATACCTGCAAGCGTTTGGGGCAACGGTTCAGAACCCGACATCCGCGCCATCCAGTCAGCCTGTACTGAACAACACACCAACTGCGCCCCCTCTGGAACTTCAACGAATCAGAGCAATTAAAAACAATCTGAGCCGCAACCGCACCAACTTGACCAGGATGGCTCAACTTCGAGTCAATCCGGCTCAAACGGGCGATCGCATCCCCAAATCCCCAAAACTTACTGTCAGTCACATTGAAAGATTGGACGATTAGCCACGCAGTGTTCTGAATCAACCACACCCGCCCTCAATCTACAATCTGCAATCTACAATCCAAATCCAAGAACGATAGAGGCATTGATTCAATGCCTCTATCGTTTCTCAAAGTCCCAACAGTTCGTCTAGTTCATTCAGAGCCTCACACGCGATCGGTGACTGTTTCGTCGTCTGCACAGGCTGGGTCGGAAGAGATGACGCGGGTCTCTCAAAAGTTGCCCGCCCCCCTAAATACTCATCAGCATACTTACGAAACACCGCCTCAACAGCAGCCCTGGCATTTTTCAGCCCCCACTCCTGGGCAATCAGCTCCGCTTTCTCTAAAACATCCTGGCTCAGCCTTATCTTGTTGTCATACATAGCTGCAATCCCTCCGCGACAGGAAACAGACCACGCACGTTGGCAAACTGCGGATCCGGGATCACAGCAAACAGTTTGCGACCAGCGAGTCGTTCAGCAATTAGATAAGAGCCGCCCCCCGTGACCAAAAATCGAGTCACCCGTGCCATATAGGGCGTGTATTGGGCTTTAACCGTCTGGAAAATACCGCGAAACCACGGATCCAGGTATTCCTCCAACCAGGCTCCCCAGGCTAAACCGGTATCAGCGTAGCTGTGCCCAGTTTTGAAGCCATCCATGATAATCCCAGGATCAACCGTCGTGCCAAGCGCATCAATCAGGCGTTTGTCAAAGCTGATAGATGCTGCCAGTTCATAAGCACCACCCCGATCCATGACATTCTCATCAATCACGTCCCCTTCAGCATCCACGAGCCGAGTCAGCCAGGTGCCCCCTCCAATGTCGATCACTACGGTATAGCCCGTGTCGGGAATCAGCCCCAACCGCTGGGCATAGATGTAAGCACCCATCCCTTCCCGTTCAACTTCAACGCGATCGACAGTCACCCGAAACGGAACCCCATTGCGCTTGAACTCATGAACGCCCATCAGCTGTGACTGCAGCACATTCTGATTCTTACCCAGTTCGGGGGTCGAAATATAGAGATTGAGTGAGAACTCGGTCGCATTATCCCAAGGCTCTAAACAGGCGTAGAGATGCAGCCGCGCCAGTTCTACTTTATTTTCGATTACGGTTTGCTGTTGTCTGCGGTACTTGTACGCCTGTACTCCCAGGTGATACCGTGTATGATCAGGGAGTTCGATTAAAGGGGACGTATCTAGAAAACGAACGGCATCTCGTCCTTGAGGAAGCTGATAGCGAACCGAGCGGATTGCTCTGGGATGATTAGTTCCGTCCCAAAATTTGAGATCGTAGTTTCCCGCATCCAATGCCAGGGTTCGTGTTAAGACACTGGGGGTGGAAGATTCTTTAATAGCTTTAGCACGTCTAGTCTCTGTCGTAGTCATTGGTCATTCTCCACAGGTATTTGCATCGAGCCGTTAGCATTCGTCCTCAATCGCGTGTCCCCGATCGCGTCTAATTGCCCACTTGGTACACACGTACTATATTCGACCTTAATTATCGGTGTCAAGTGGGTACAATGGGCGTCATTCAATTCCCTATTTACCGATTACCGGTCTAACCACACGACCTTTCCACCGGCCAATTTTCTGTTGATTGGCGATCGCGGTAGGGGCGGGTTTTGTCGTCAATCTGAGGCTACAAGCAGAGTCTGTGGCTAAACCCGCCCCTACGGTTAACACAGACTACTAGTTAGATGGACGAGCAGTTTTTGGTAATAAGAACTATAATTCAGATCGATTCCATTTGTAGAGTGAACCTTAATCGTGCTGACTACCGCGCTACCAGCCTTCTATCAACGTTCGACAGGGGCTTTGCCTGATGACCTATTTGATGCCATCAGCACCTTGAAACAGGAGCTAAACGCAGTCATTCTGGCCCATTACTATCAGGACCCGGACATTCAAGATATTGCAGATTACATTGGCGACTCCCTGGGACTCTCGCGACAAGCGGCTGCAACCAGTGCTGATGTGATTGTGTTTGCCGGGGTTCATTTCATGGCAGAAACCGCAAAAATCCTCAATCCAAACAAACTGGTCTTGTTGCCTGATCTGAACGCGGGTTGCTCGTTGGCGGATAGCTGTCCCCCCCCAAATTTGCCGAGTTTAAGGCAGCACACCCCGGACATTTGGTAATTTCCTACATAAATTGCACGGCTGAGATCAAAGCCATGAGTGACATCATCTGCACTAGCTCCAATGCTGTACAGATTGTGAATCAAATTCCCAGGCAGCAGCCGATCATCTTTGCACCGGATCGTAATCTGGGCAAATACGTGATGGAGCAGACTGGACGCGAGATGGTGCTCTGGCAGGGAAGCTGCATGGTGCATGAGACCTTCTCTGAGAAGAAGATTGTCCAGTTGAAGATGCAGCATCCAACCGCAGAAGCGATCGCCCACCCCGAATGCGAACCCGCTGTACTTCGCCATGCCAGCTATATCGGCTCTACCACTGCCTTACTGAACTACATCCAGCAGAGCCAGCAGCAGGAATTTATTGTGGCCACCGAACCGGGCATTATTCATCAAATGCAAAAATCCGAACCCAACAAGCGCTTCATTCCCGCTCCACCGATTAACAACTGCGCCTGCAACGAGTGCCCCCACATGCGGTTAAATACGCTGGAAAAACTTTACCGGTGCATGAAGCACCGCTCTCCAGAAATCACCTTGTCAAACGAAATCCAGGCAGCCGCCCTGCGCCCAATCCAACGCATGCTAGAGATGAGCGGACAAAGGAAATGAAAAATTAAAAATGTAAAATTAAAAATGGCTATCAGCGTAGCTTTCCCATTTTTAATTCATTCTTTGGCTAGAAAAACGGAATTGGGAATCGGGTCAGGAATAGCTGCAATGCGCTACCCAGCAATCCCAGCA
Organism: Leptolyngbyaceae cyanobacterium RU_5_1; assembly: GCA_012034055.1. Taxonomy (GTDB): domain Bacteria; phylum Cyanobacteriota; class Cyanobacteriia; order Leptolyngbyales; family Leptolyngbyaceae; genus JAAUSG01. The sequence goes on from JAAUSG010000133.1 coordinate 12,104, forward strand.
ACATTTGCCCAAATCCACCTCGCTTCTTTTCCTCTTCAGGTGGTTTCTCAAGGGCGGTCGCAATCTTGTTGGCAACCTCAGCGCTCTGCGTGTCTCCCTGCGCTGTGAATAGACGCTCGGCTTCGCGGGTGTCTGCGATCGCGCCTTTGCGATCGCCCGCTTGAGCACGCGCGGCTCCCCGCCCAAAGTAGGCGGGCGCAAACGTTGGCTTGCGATGAATCACCTGAGTGAAGTTTTCGGCTGCCACAACGTAGTTTTTCTGGCGTTCAGCCTCGATCGCCCATTTGTAGAAATCTTCGACCTTGCCCATGCTAGGAGACAACCCGATCGCGCCCTGTAAGAGTGCATTGTCTAGAGCCGTTCCCTCTAAAGTTGCTCCGGCTAGATAAGCACCTCGCAAATCAGCCGCCATCAGATTGGCCCCATCTAGCTTTGCTCCAGCCAGATTAGCTCCATTCAGCGACACCCCCATTAAATTTGCGCCCCGCAGATCCGCCCCCTGCAAATTGGCTCGACTCAAATTTGCCCCGCTCAAATCCGCTTGCACTAAATTGGCGTAGGATAGCTCGGCAAAGACCAGCCCGGCTCGACTGAGATTACACCCAGAGCACTGACGAGTTGCCAGAAGCTGTCGAGTGTGATCCAGATTTTCGGCTTGGACAGCCCCCGGAAGGCTGAGTGTGGCGAGGAGGGTTGCGATCGCCAGGGTTTTCGAGTTCATAGTGGATATGAAAATTGTCGGGATGTGAGGCTAAACCACGTCCAGCCCGGAATCTGTCGCTTTCCCTTCAGAAAAACTCCAGGTCTGAGCGTGGACAAGGTTTATTTAACCTTAAATTCTCAATTTTGCTGCAAAATACTCTGAGGCTTTACATTAGTTTTGTGTTTGCAGACCTCATGAACGTGACCGCCGCAGACCGTCAAACCATTCGTTCAGTTGTTGAACAGCAAATCCAGGCATTACAATCTGACGATGCTGAAGCAGCCTTTGCCTTTGCCAGTCCAGACATTCAGGCAAAATTTAGGACTGCTACTCATTTCCTGCACATGGTTCGAGTTGCCTATCCAGCCATCTACCGCCCGCGATCAGTTTTGTTTGAAACCCTTGGTCTCGATCCAGGGCATTCCAACCCAGGAAGTGATCCTCTTAGATCCCGATGGCGAGTTAGTCAAAGCCCTTTATCTCATGGAGAAGCAGCCCAACGGCACCTGGAGAATCTACGGTTGCTGTTTGGTCAGTTCCGAAGATGAAACCATCTAAATCACGTTCAGCTCGGAATCAGTCGCTTTCCCTTCCGAAAAACTCCAGGTCTGGGTGGACAAGGTTTAAATCTCATGCCGCGCAAACAAAAGTTTCCTTACCTGGTTGGGTCTAAATGGACTGCCCAGACGACCATAGACGGGTGGCGACACTTTCAAGTTGTCAACCGCAAGAACCAGCAACACTGGGTATTTGCTGAACTGGTTGCCGCGTGTGATCCCAGTGTTCGCTTCTGGATCAATGCCCAGCTTTTGAAGAATAGATCGCTCTGGCAATCTGGCTGGCAGTCCCTTCAAGAACCAAGCGATCGCTGAATGGCACTGATTTAACTGCCGGTAGAACAATAGTATCGCTCTCCGATTTTCCAGAACTGCAGCGCCATGATCAGAAAGACAATCCCTGCCAGAGGAGAGAGATAACAAACCCACACGGGGACTGAAAACGCACTGGCTCTGTTCAACACCGCCAGCAACGGGAAATAGCTGACACAGGAAAGCGGGATCACGAATGTGAAGAAACGCTGAAACCACTGGCTATAAATTGAAAACGGATACTGAGCCGTTTCGACGCCGCCGTGGGTGAGGATATTCATAATTTCCAGGGACTCGATCGTCCAGAAAGTGAGTGTCGCTTGCGCAATCACAATCCCCATAAACAGAGCAATGCTGCCGATCAACGAACTGCCCAACAGCCATAGGATTGGTAGCGTTAATGGAATGTGCAGCGTTACCAGCGACCACCCCAGGATCGCCAGCCCCTGAGAAAATCGACCAATCCGCTTCAACGTGAATTCTGTGCCCAGAAGCTGCAGAGCTGTGGTGCGTGGACGCAGCAGCAATCGGTCAAAATCACCATTCTTAATGATCTTGCCAAAGGCATCAAACCCGCGTCCCAATGCATGCGCACAGGCAAACGAGATGTTGACCATGCCATAAAATAAAGCCACCTCAGAGAGCGTCCATGTGCCAATGCTATTAAACCGACTGAACAGTGCCCAGATGCCGAAAAACTCAATCGCGGTTCCGAACAGGTGCCCAACCACTTGCAGCAAAAAGACACCTTGTACTGCATCTGCGACTTGAACGAGATGGAAATATATCGCCAATAGAGACGCAGAGTATTCACCCCTATCCTCCTTGAATCACCAGTTTATTCACCCCCTGACTCACCAAAAACGCCCCAGCAGCACAATTACAACAATCCAAAACCCTTGATGGAGCAATACCGTCAACACTGCACTGGGAGGAAGATTACCTGTGAACAAACGCAACGGTTGATCAAGCAGA
>JAAUSG010000134.1 GCA_012034055.1 Leptolyngbyaceae cyanobacterium RU_5_1
CTCAGCGATCCCCCTAGCCCCCTATAAGGGGGAATTAGCTCAAAGTCCCCTTATTAAGGGGGATTTAGGGGGATCTTGCACGCTTTGCTACAAACAGGAGGACTTTTAAAACATCCTCTTAAATCGCTGCATCGTCCACAATTGAATAAAAAGGCAATTCAGTTTATGCATTCGTATGCCCAAACAAACATTCAACTTCTTAACCAATTACGCCAGAATGGTTACTCCACTAGTGAATTGTTGTGCATTGCTAATGCATATGGACTGGCGATGCAACTGTTTACGGGGCGTTTTCGACCCTCTGGTAAACCATTTACTGCTCATTTAGTGGGCACGGCTAGCATCCTCGGACATCTTCATGCTTCCTCAGAATTAATTGCAGCAGGACTTCTACATGCAGCGTATTCGCATGGAGATTTTGGGGGGATTGGAAAACGAGGTATCTCAGTGGTAAAACGCGAACAGGTGAAGCGTGTTATTGATGAGAAGATCGAAGAATACATTGCTAGATACACAGCTCTGCTATGGACAGCAGATACGATCCCTGCTATCCATAATCACTTGTACAAGCTGGATGACATTGATCGTAATGTTGTTCTCATGCGTTTAGCGAATGAACTGGAAGAGCGGCTAGATTTAGGCATCCTTTACTGCGGAGATTTTAAGCAGCAGCAATATAGCGATCGCGACGGTCATCTGATGATTGAGATCGCACAGCAACTCGGCTTTCCAGTACTAGCAACTGAGCTTGAGCAGGCATTCAGCGATACTGCCTCGGCTAAACTTTCCGCAGAACTTTCTAACCCTACTGGGCTGGGGTATTCAACGTTGGTAACTCCCAATTCTTGTCAGAGAAAACCGCTCGTTTTCTTCTACCACACCCTGACTCAGACAATAGAGTACTGGAAATCCTGCGCTGTAAACTTTAAGGCTGCTCTGGGTCGATCGCCCCACGGTTCACTTGCAAGAGATTAGTTGCAAGAGATTAATTAACAGATCACCAGGTTAATCGTAATTACCAAGACCGTGATATGAGCATAAAAGGAAAAACAGTCAGAGGTGTTATCTGGTCTGCCATCCAGAACTGGGGAAGTCAGGTAGGTTCCCTGATTGTTTTCTTTTTTCTAGCTCGCTTACTTGAACCAGAAGCCTTTGGTTTGATTGCCCTGGCTAATGTTTTTCTTGCTTTTATGCAAGTCTTTCTTGAGCAAGGGTTTGCTCAGGCACTGATCCAACGCCGAGAGGTGGAGCCAGAGCATCTGGATACTGCTTTCTGGACGAGTCTTGTAATTGGTATTTCGCTAACCATTGTAGGTGTGACTACAGCTAGCTCAGTCGCTGGTTGGTTTCGACAACCACAGCTAGCACCGATATTGCAGTGGCTCTCTTTGCTGTTTCTGCTTTCGTCTCTCAGCAGCGTTCAGCAAGCTATTCTAGGACGAGCGTTTGCGTTCAAGGCGATCGCAACTCGCTCCTTAATCGGAACGTTCGTAGGCGGTGTTTGTGGGATTATCCTGGCGCTCCGTGGCTTTGGTATTTGGAGCCTCGTCGGCCAACAGCTACTTCAAGAGTTCATGGGTGTCCTTGTTCTTTGGAGAGCCAGTCATTGGAGACCTGGATTCAAATTTTCTGCCAAACATTTCAATGATTTGTTTGGCTTCGGCGTCAACATTCTAGGATTTAACTTTCTTGGGTTCCTGAATAATAGAGCTGATGATTTTCTGATTGGCTACTTTCTGGGTTCCACCGCTCTTGGCTTTTACAGTGTCGCTTACCGAGTGTTAACGGTGATGACCCAGCTCTTAGTGCATACCAGTAATCAGGTTGCCTTGCCTGCATTTTCTCGACTACAGGAAGATTCCGAGCGTTTTCGTAAGGCATTTTATAGCGCTACGCAATTAACCAGTTTAATTGCTTTTCCGATCTTTCTGGGTGTAATGCTCCTGGCGCATGAATTAGTTATCTCTCTGTTTGGAAAGCAGTGGTTGCCCTCCGTACCAGTCTTGCAAATTCTTTCCTGTGTTGGAATTCTCCGCTCAGTCACGTACTTCAAAGGCTCTATATTTATGGCACTGGGTAAGCCATCCTGGCGTCTGTGGCTGGGTGTACTGAGTGCTGGATTAAATGTGATTGGATTTGTAATTGCAGTCCGATGGGGAATTGTTGCAGTTGCTTGGGCTTATTTGATTCGTGCCTGTATTGTATTTCCGATTGGTCAATGGGCCGTTAGCAAGCTCATCCAAACTCCCCTGCTTACTTACTTGCGTCAATTTACTGCTCCTTTATTCTGCTCACTCCTAATGGCCATTGCAATCTTAGGCACTAAGCAACTGCTTGGCAGCTTCTTTATGCCACAGATATTGTTAATAATTTGTGGGGGAATTGGCGCGATCGCATATATTTTGGCAATCCGATATCTTGCGCCAGGCTTGCTCCAGCAATTATTAGATCTGGCTCGTTCAGCATCAGATCAGTCAAATCATCAACGTATTTAATTGAACAATCATTAGTAATGATTTAGCGTCCAGTTCTATGACACACGAACACATTTTCTTTTCTATTATCATTCCTACGTACAATCGTCCGACACGATTGGAAAAGTGCTTGCGATCTCTTGCTCAATTGAATTTTTCCCGCGATCGCTTTGAAGTCATCATTGTTGACGATGGCAGTGATCCACCGATGCAATCAGTCGTGACACCCTTTTGCGATCAACTGGATCTCACCCTGATCCAGCAGTCAAATTCAGGTCCAGCGAAAGCGCGTAACACAGGAGCTGCACAAGCAATAGGACAGTTTTTGGTGTTCACTGATGATGACTGTATGCCTGCTCCAGACTGGTTGAAAATTTTAGAGGCTTGCTTTGCGAAATCGCCAGACTGCTTGATTGGAGGTCTGGCACTGAATGCACTGCCTGACAATCTATACTCAACTGCCAGTCAAGTTTTGATTGATTATCTCTATTCCTACTACAACACAAACTCTGGTCAGCCAAACTTCTTTGCTTCCAACAATATTGCGTTGCCAAGGGAGCGGTTTCATACCCTGGGTGGGTTTGATACCTCCTTTCCACTGGCAGCGGGAGAAGACCGAGAGTTTTGCGATCGCTGGTTGCACCACGGCTATGCAATGGTCTACGAGCCAGATGCTCAGATCTATCATGCCCATCACCTGACGCTGCAAAAATTTTGGCGACAGCACTTCAACTATGGTCGGGGCGCGTTTTGTTTTCACAGAGTCCGTGCTGACCGGACGCGCGATCGCGTCAAAGTAGAACCCATATCCTTTTATCTCAACTTATTGATCTACCCACTCTCACAAGCACCCACTTGGCAAGCACCCTTGATGGCTGGATTATTTGTCGTCTCTCAAATCGCCAATCTAGTCGGGTTTTTCTGGGAGCGGTGGCAGCAGAAGCTACAAATTCCAAGCTGAACGGGGTTTAGCTACCGAGCGCGATCGCTGTTTCTGAGCCGCTTGAAGCCGCGATCGTGCCCCCAGGCAAAACGGCATTCTAGTAAGCACGGCAGGCAGAAAGCCCCTGCAGTCCCTTTCCGTTCACAGACGCTTTCATGCCCACAGCAACCGCCTTAACCCGCTGCGCTGGTGTTCCATGATGGTGTTGGCTCCAGGAAGCATAATCCCCAATTCGATAGGCAAAGGTGGCAATCTCCTGAATATCCCGCTGATCAAATGTGAGATTAGGAATCGCTCCTAAATAGATTCCTGCCAAACAGTCCGCCTGAAGTTCGGAAGCCGTGATGGTTCGGGGCATGAACCGATGAGCAATTTGCATCGCATGGGCATACTCATGAGCAACGATGTAGGCTAGGGCAGCATCGCCGTGCTGATAGGCCATGCGAATATCTTGCTGAGTAATGTAAACCGTATGGTTCAGCTTGCAATAGTGACTGCCAGGAATTACACCACACCCGCCTCGTTGTCCCCGGCTCACATTCCAGACGAGTTTGGGCGTTGCTTGATAGCCGTGAATGTGTTGAATTCCTTCATAGACGCCATCGACAACGACATTAGGGGATAGTTCTGCTTTAGCAGGTGCCGTTGCCAATACACACCCTGCACTGACCAGGGCGGTAACCAGAGCTTTGAGTTTTTTCATTGCAATGCTGGTGGGGTTGAGTGGGAAGCGCGATCGTGGTTTAAAAATGTTGTTTTCGTTTGTAGGGACGTTATATATAACGTCCCTACAAACGTTTGACGTATTTTGCGCTGATTTGCTCCCGAAATTTCAGACCAACAACGAGCCAAAAACTTGTCATAGTTGAGTAGAGTGACTGGGAAGACTATATATGTACGCTAGAACCGACAACTCAATGGGCAAAGTGATTACGACTCTAACCGTTATCAACCGAATTGATCAAGCAAATGCAAGACGTGGGTTAATTCCTGCAGAGCAGGTGCGCTCCGTTACCTTGAATAACGTTTTGGTAGACACAGGGGCGACTACCCTATGCTTGCCAGGTGACGTGATTGCCAAGTTGGGACTGGAGCTGCTCAAGGAAGTTGATGTCACCACAGCTACCGGACTTAGCACAGCCCGGATTTTCCAAGACGCCAAGATTTCGCTGTTTGGACGAGAGGGAACCTTTGAGTGCTTAGAGCTGCCCGGTGGTCAGAATGCGTTGCTGGGTGTAATTCCTCTGGAGGCACTGGGACTGGCACCCGATTTACGCAACCAAACCCTGAAAGTCCTACCGTCTGAGTCGTCAGATACCTACCTGACAATTCTGTGAGAGCTATTCCATCAGTTGGGCTGGTTTGACATGCGCCGGTTCAAATCCAGTTTTGTGCGCAGTTCGTCTTTAATCCGGCTGAGGATGGAGTCTTCATCAAGTGACGCCAGAATACGGGTAACCACGGCTTTGGGGCCATCGGGTCCCCAGGATGCGCCGTTTGCCAGGTAGGCTTTGGTGACCTGTCCAATGCCATAGGAGGAAACCCCCGCCACACCGGCTTGAGTTATGGCAACGGACACATAGGCGGCGAGGGAGGCTCCACCGGTTGCTGGAGCGGAGAGACCGAGCAATCCCTTGAGAGAGCTGAGTCCTAACGTTGCCAGCAGTTCACTGGCGCTAATCCCACCCATTGTGATGGCAATTTTTTGCAGTAGCCCCAGCGCTCCCTGTTGGGTCATGGGAATTCCGTAGAGCTTGGAGAGGGACAGGATCAGGGCAACGTCAATCACTGCGCTGCTGAAAATGTCGATCACGGTCACTGGATTGAGGGCGATCGCAACAGCCTTGGTCATCACCCCATTCCAGATCAGCCGGTTAGCGCTTTGATCGCGAATGATCATCTTGCGTTCGACAAGCTGCTCGTTAATATCATCGGCAAATAACATCGAGTTGATCGCCACTAGAGATTTGCCTTCCCGGTGCAAAATCTCCAAAATCTTCAATCTCAACTCCTCAATCTGGGGTTCTCCAGCACTCAACTGAGCAGCCACCCGACCGTCAGGGCGGCGAACTGCCTTTGCGACCAGGGGTGATGCCGCGGCCATCACAATTTCATCCGGCGAAAGCAGCTCCCGGACTCGTTCATCCCGAATCTTGCGGTAAATGGACATGCGATCGACCTCTGGGTACTGGTCAATTTTGTTGAACACCAGAATGATCGGTTTACTAGCCTGTCGCAGGGCTGAAAGTGCTTGATACTCTACCTTCGTCATGTCGCCTGCAATGATAAACAGGATCAAGTCTGCCTGTTGAGCCACTTGACGCGCCAGTGCTTCTCTGGATTCGCCGTCTACTTCGTCGATACCAGGCGTATCAATCAACTCAATCTGGGAATGGCCGACGCTGGGTAACGAAACTCGTGTTAGAGCACGTTCACTGCCCTGCACTGCTTCCTGGGTAACCATCCAGTTCGCGGTTTGGCGAGAACGAGTCACGCCGTGAATCGGACCCGTTTCAAACACCGTTTCGCCTAGCAAGGCATTCAGCAGAGAGGATTTGCCCCGTCCTACCATGCCAAAGGCCGCAATATGGACAATCTGATGATTCAGCTTATCCAAGACAGATTCTAGCCCCTGAATTTCGGGTTCCAGTCCACGTCGCTCATGAGGAGCCAAATCCAGCTTCTCGACCAACTCGCGCAGGGCCGTTTGGGCCTGCCGATAATTCAGTTCTGCCTGAATATCGTCAAAGCTGTGGATGGCTTCATCAAGCTCCTGATTTTCCTGAGCAAGGTTTTCTGAGTTGTTCAAATCGGGAGTGGGTTCAGACATGGAGATGGGTTTAATGCTGAAGTTACTGGCTATTGCTGTTTCGATTGAGCCCTGTCAAAAACATGGGTACAAACTTCTCAAAAAATGCTTTGGGATCTCGATTCCAGGCTCGTTGAGCGACATTAATCCGAGTTTGTTGCAAATCTGGAGCCAGGATCGTTTGGGGTAATCGTTCGATTAAGTACCGAGTCCGCTCCCATAAGGGCATTGTGTCGGCAATTTCCAGCAAGTTGTTGACTCGGCGTAACTCCGCCCCTAGGGTAATGTCCATCCCTGATTCAAAGGCGGCTTGCTCGATCGCGGCATAGCGTCGCTTGGCGGTCTCAACCTTCTGGCGATGCTCTGGACTCTTGTCTGCCATCTGGGCTAGCCAGCGATTTCCCCAACGCACATGCCCAGCTTCTTCTGGAAAAATCCGCTCAATCGTCTCTCGAATCCGTACATTCTCGTCCGTTTGAGGCGCTTGTTTCAACGCATAGATGTGAGCTGAGAAATACTCACAACCGCGTTTCTCAGTGACGTTGATGGCTGCCAACGAGGAAATCACAAAGTCATCCAGATTTGTTTTGGGATCATAGGTTTCTGAGTCCAGCAGGCGCTCAAATTCCTCAATATACGAGGCACCGGGGGGAGTGCTGACCTTAGCGCCCAAGTCAATCAGCAGATCGGTCAGCCACATGGCATGGCGGGCTTCGTCGGAAACATGGCGAGACAGATCCCGTACCAGTTCGGGGGGAGTGCCGTCCAGTTGTTCAATCAAGTTGGTCAGGTCTTTACAACTGCGCTGTTCACTGTAGCGGTAGCGGTTCAGGGTAATCAGGTGAATCTCGCGATCGCGCACCACCTGACTGAGAATTTGACGCGCACCCAATCGGTGTTGAAATTTACGGGGGTAAGCAACAGTCATATTTCTATGTTGATTTGTAAATGTTTTTACTTGATCGTAACGCAGTTTTTGCCAGAAAAAAGCAGCGATCGCGATCGCTGCCGTGTAGCCAACTAGACTCTGAACACACCATCAGGAGATGGCTAAACCACGTCCAGCTCAGAATATAGAGTTTTTCCCCTAAGAAAACCTCTAGGTCTGGACGTGGACAGGGGTTAGGTTTAGCAGTCGTAGTAGAGAGCAAATTCGTAGGGGTGAGGACGGATACTGACTGGAATTACTTCTCTGTCCAGCTTGTAGCTAATCCAATTCTCGATAAAGTCCTCAGTGAACACTCCGCCTGCCGTTAAGAACTCATGATCCTTCTCCAGGTTTTTCAATGCATCCATCAGAGAGGCTGGAGTGGAAGGAACTTTCGCCAGTTCTTCAGGGCTGAGTTCGTAAATATCCACATCCAACGAACTGCCCGGATCAATTTCGTTCTTGATACCGTCAATCCCCGCACATAGCATGGCTGCAAAGGCTAAATAGGGGTTGCAGGAGGGATCGGGACACCGGAATTCCAACCGCTTCGCTTTCGGATTGTCACCCGTCAGTGGAATTCGGATCGAGGCAGACCGGTTGCCCTGAGAGTAGGCCAGGTTTACCGGAGCCTCAAAGCCAGGCACCAGACGCTTGTAAGAGTTTGTCGTTGGGTTGGTGAATGCTAACAGTGAGGGAGCGTGCTTCAGCAGCCCACCAATATAGTTCAGAGCCGTCTTGCTGAGCTGGGCATAGCCATCGCCGAAGAACGTGGGTTGACCTCCCTTCCAAATCGACTGGTGACAGTGCATTCCCGTCCCATTGTCGCCATACAATGGCTTCGGCATGAAGGTCACAGACTTACCGTACTTCTTGCCAACGTTCTTAATACAGTACTTATAGGTCATTAAGTAGTCGGCTGCCTGTACCAACGGTGCAAAGCGGAAGCCCAGTTCACACTGCCCCCCCGTTGCCACTTCGTGGTGATGCTTTTCAATAGGCACACCGCACTTCAACATCGTCAGCAGCATCTCGGTACGAATGTCCTGCAGGGTATCGGTGGGAGCTACCGGAAAATAACCTTCCTTATTGCGAGGTTTGTAACCCAGGTTGCCGCCTGCTTCTTCCCGACCCGAGTTCCAGACTCCCTCAACACTATCCACCGAGTAGTAGCCAGAGTTTTGCGTCTGGTCAAAGCGAACATCATCAAAAATGAAAAACTCAGCTTCGGGCCCAAAGTAACAAACCTCCCCCAAACCAGCGGCGTTCAGGTAATCAATGGCTTTCTGAGCGATCGATCGCGGATCGCGGCTGTAGGGTTCTCCGGTACGGGGTTCAACAATGCTACAGATCATACTTAGGGTTGGCTCTTCCATGAAGGGATCGAGCCAAGCCGTATTGGGATCAGGAACCATGGCCATGTCTGAGTCATTGATGGCTTTCCAGCCCCGGATGCTTGACCCGTCGAAGGCAACACCATCCGTAAAACTATCGGCATCGATCATGTTGTGGTACAGCGTCAAATGCTGCCACGTTCCTGGCGTATCGATGAACTTTAGATCAATCATTTGAATGTTGTCACGCTTGATCCATTCCAGGATTTCCTGCGGGGTTGCCATGAAATACTCCTTATTCCTTTGGGCTGTTTCAAGATTTGGGGAAACAGAAAAAGCAGTCGAGACAATCGTGAGGTATGGGTAGGCACCAGGGTGGGCCAGTACTTTGAACATGACCAGAGGGTTTGAAGCCTCACTGCATCTGAATCATCCTAGAGAGAGGATTGAGCATGTTTTGTATCAAGAAATACAAATAAAGGCTTTGCAAAACCAGACTTAAACTTGGATTAAGGAATGCAGGAGCCATGCACAAATGGTCTCGATCAACCTGGTTTCTCAACATCTCTTCATACGCTAAAACAGCCAAAATAACGGGGTTGTGGGTTGCCGCATCGTGATAAACTTGAGCGTAAATTCTGATGTGAAAGTACTAAGCCTGATATAGGGCATATCTTTAGCAAAGAATTGGCAACCCAGTAAGGTAATTGTTAGCAGGATTGAGCATTACTATCTTGACTGAGTAGCCTTGTCGTGGTGTTGAATCTGCTGGCAGTTGCAAAGCAGGTTAGGGATAATCAGATCCGTTTATTTCTGAACTTATTGAGGACGATTGGGAGAAGACTTCAAATGCGGGATGCAGTAACAAGCCTGATTAGAAACTACGATAATACGGGTCGGTACCTGGATCGGGATGCCATGGACCGGCTGAAGTCTTACTTTGATACGGGAATGCTGCGAGTGCAGGCAGCGGCTGTGATTACCTCTAATGCGGCCGCGATCGTCAAGGAGGCGGGTTTGCGGTTATTCGAGGAACAACCGGAACTCATTCGTCCGGGTGGTTACGCCTATACCACTCGTCGCTACGCAGCCTGTTTGCGAGATATGGATTATTACCTGCGCTACGCTAGCTATGCGCTGGTCGCTGGTGACACGGATGTTTTGGATGAGCGTGTTTTAGAGGGGTTGCGGGAAACGTACAATTCTCTGGGTGTGCCGATCGGTCCGACCGTATACGGCATTCAGGTGATGAAGGAGATTGTTAAGGAGCAGGTTGAGAAAGCTGGAATTGCGGCTGGAAGTGTCGTTGATCAGCCCTTTGACTATCTGGCTCGCGAGTTTAGCGAACAGAATGTTTAAATAGACAATCTAGTTTCCAGGGTGGAGTGCGATCGCTCGTACTCCACTTACTTTTTAGTGTGCTTTTGAACAGAACATTTGACGATTCTGCGCACATGCACACATTGACTTAAGTATTCAGAAACATGTCTCATCCCTGTCACATTGTTGTAGAAGATAACCCCGCTATTATTTACGCCAGTCGAGGCGGAAACCCTGACAAAATTCTGCCAGTTCTAAAACGCTTCCTGGACAAGTTCTGGCAGGAACGCGACATTTCTGGGGAAACCGCAGACACCCCGGAATGTTTAGTTGCCCAAATCACCGTTCGCTTCGGCTTTGAAATTTGTGAAGACGATTTCTCGAATCTGCGTATCGGTGTGCGCTTTAATCCTACAGCTGAATATCTGTACTGGGTTGGGTTGAATCGCATGCTTCAAGTTTGGGTAGCAGAAACCAGGTATCGCGAAAATCCAACCCTTGGATTAGAAGGTTGCCGTCAATGGATCGGGAAGTAGACCGACGAGAGAAGGCAAGGAAATTTCTAGCAAACAAAATACCTGTAGGGGCAGGTTTGGCATTAAGGCTATTGTCCTGATGCAAAGACTCTGGCAAAACCTGCCCCTACCCAACGGCATGTTTTCTCTCAGAAATCTCCTAAACTTTGCGTAATCTACTAGTTACGTAGATAGAGCATTTGCCGGAGTCCAGTCCAGCCAACAATGATGTAGCCGATCGCCAAAAGCAAACTGTTCAATCCAGTTCGCAAAGCGGCTCTCAGCGCATTTCCTCTCGTTTGCTCTTCTAATTCCTGCTTGCGATTGCGAATTTTGGTTAATTCCTCAGTCCGCTTTGGAGCAATTTGTGCTTCAACCTCTGCCTCCAGAGCTTTGGGATCAGATTTGAGTCGTTTGAGCTGTTCACGCTTTTGTTTTGCCTGAGCAAGTTGATCGCCCTGCAGTTGACCACTGTCGATCGCCTTCTGCAACTCAGCAATTTGAGCATCAAGTTGCTGAGAACCCAATCCCTTCACCTGCTGAACCTGGGCATTTAGCTGCGTTTCTGCTTTAGAAGCTTCCTCAGCAACTCGCTTCACTTGGGCATCGGCTTCGCTACGAGTTGCAGTGACATGCCAGGGAATGAGGATCAAAAAGCACAACCCCAAAATACTGGAGATTATCAAAGCAGCTAGCCGCAGCCCAGGCGAGGTTCGAGTTGCCGCATCGGGTAAATTTCCAATCGCCTCCATCCAAAAGCCGATCAATAGCAGCACAATTCCCACTAACGGGATAAAACCTCGATCAACGACCTGGGTTGTAAAAGTAATGACCCATTGATTATCCTGAAATTTCACTGTTGAAAGCAAAACAAGATAATCGATCAGACTGGTCAAGGTTAGAAGTACCCCGACAAGCTTCAGAACCAAGGAAGCCCAAGGAGAAGAATTAAATGATTTCATCAACTTTCTTTAAATAGGGACATCTCAAAACATGTCCTGCACGAGAGGAAAAGACTGTTTATCAGTCTCGTTTATAGCTTTCCTATACTAAACCACTCGTGTTGACTGAGAGATCATTAACCTTGCTTGTCTCTCGTCTGACTAAATTCGGTAAACCTTAGCCATAGAAAGTTACTACTTGAGGCATTCCTCTTGTAAAGTTGGTAGAACTAAATACCACTGGTCTTCGCATATTCGCTAAGATCTGTTGCAAAAATTGCTATCCCTTTCTCTCTAAAAGAGTTATCCTTACCTGACTTTGATTCATCTGGAAGATCATTTGGATCCTTGAGTTATCCTCAATCTTGCAGGCAGTTTCTGGATTTCCCAGATTTATATCTTTCTCTACCTTACTTTGTAAAATTCTGACTCAATGACTGCTGTGCCCCTTCCCCGACAACCATCGCAGCCTTCTGATCGCACTGGTAGCAATGTGCCTCCAGAGGTTACACCGGTATTTGCACTCAAAGAGTTGGTTGCGCGTTTAAACCGTGAGCAGCATAAGATTCAGGATTTACTGAGTTCGCTGGGGTTTGCCCTACGCAGCTTCAACAACCTGAATCAGTTCCTGGAGCTGATTCCACTAATGGCAAGTCGGGTTACCGACTGTGATGGAGGGGCGCTGCTGCTATTTAAGCCGAATGGGCAAGTGCGGTTGGAGCGGTTGCACTGCCAGGACACTCGTTGGTGTGGGGATATTCGGAGGGCATTGGAGTCTGCGACTCGAACGATCGCGCCCTCATTTGCGCGCAATTCTGGAAATGGAGCGATCGCGCCAACGGCACAGGCGATCGCCGATTTAGATCACCAGGTTAGTTACTATCTGGGCGTGAATGTCCAGCTTTTTGGCACTGCCATTTTGGTTAAAAACGCTGAACGGGGGCGGCTCTACGTGTTCAGCCGGGATCCGCAATACACCTGGACAGAAACCCGCCAAAAACTGGTTCGACTGGTGGCAGACCAAACGGCGGTCGCGATCGAGAACGATGAGCTATCGGTTGAACTGCGCAAGAAGGAGCGCTTGGACCGAGAGCTAGAAATCGGTGCAGAAATTATGCTGCGGTTGCTACCTCGCCAATGCCCAAAAATCCACGGTGTTGAAATGGCGGCCCGCTGCCAAACTGCCAGTCGTGTGGGCGGCGACTATTATGATTTCATCCCGGCCAGCTATGACCAGATTCGGTCAAAACGAGACGGCAGCCGGGAAGTGGGGAAATGGAGTGTGGTGATTGGCGATGTAATGGGTAAGGGGGTGCCTGCGGGTCTGATCATGACCATGACTCGTGGGATGCTGCGGGCAGAAGTGCTGAATGGACATTCTCCAGCACGAATTTTGCAGCACCTGAACCGGGTTATGTATGCCGATTTGGAGAATTCCAACCGGTTTGTAACGCTGTTCTACTCAGAATATGACCCCCAAACCCGTGTTCTCTCTTACAGCAATGCTGCCCATAACCCTCCGTTGCTTTGGCAAGCAGCGACTAAGGGCATTCGACGGCTGGATACATTGGGAATGTTGATTGGTCTAGATGCGGAGACCCATTACCAGGATGCTCAGGTTCAGCTTCAGCCAGGGGATATTCTGATCTACTATACGGACGGGTTTACGGATGCGTCTAATCAGCATGGTGAGCGGTTTGATGAAGACAATCTGACTCAAGCGTTTCGCTGGGCCTGTGAGCACTTTGACAACCCTCAAGCCATCCTGGACTATTTGTTTGAGCAGGTTCAAACGTTTATTGGCGCTGGTAATCGCAATGCAGATGATATGGCGCTAATTGTGATGCAGGTTCAACCGATATAGCCCATTGAGTAGGAAGGCATCATTAAACTGAAACCATGCTAAGGATATTTCTGGAAAATAAATTACCCAAGTAGGATGGGCAAAGTCTGCGTGCCCATCCCCATAGCCTATCGGGAGATCATAGCGATGGGTATGGTCTTTGTTAGAAATCTCCTAACAGCCAAAAGTGAATAGCCATTAGCCGTTAGCCATCTTTGCTAGGTAAAGGCTCCCAGGCGTCGCCAGGGTTTAAAAGCATTATCGATGCCGACGAGGGCAGGAGCTAACCCAGGGTAGTGGCGGCGCAGCACCGTTACCATCGAGTTATCGTCGATCCAGTCCAATCCTGCTTGAGTGTAAATTTCTGCTCTGTAGTCTTTGGTGAAGAAGCGATCGCTCTTTAACCGTCGCGACGCCATCAGAATAAAGACTCGGAATGCTGTATCACTGAAGCCAAAGCCCTCTGGCAGATCTTCAGCGAATAGGCCGACCATCAAGTCAACACTGTCAACATCATTGTTGTAAACGTCCTTGAGTTCCTTGACCCACTGGGGATTGCTAGTAATTTCCTCAAAGGATTTGACCCGCCCCCGGCCCAGGAGTTCGCGAAACCGGTTATAGCGAGGTACGCCCCGTTCGCGATCGCGCAGAATATCCACCGCTGCTAAATCAAAAGCTTCTCCATTGGGCTTGACCAACTGCCGCAGGAAGTGGGGGTAATTGTGCAAGGTAATCGCACCGGGGTGAGCAATACCGAAGGAATAGAACATACTATCGATTCCGATCTCCTCCATCAGGAGACGAGTTTGCTTGTCAAACCCCGCGACAAACTCTTTTTTGGCCAGAAGTTTGCCGTCCTTGTGGGAATAGAAATCAAACTGATCCGGGATCAGCGGATGCATCCGATAGACTGACGTGAATTCCTCCGTCAGGTAGTACGGTGCGGCGTGATGATCGGTCGAGGAACCAATAATCCCGCTGAGAACTTCGCTGTCGCCAATCCGGCCCACGATTTTTTTAAAGTCCTTCCCTAACAAACCCCACCAGTTAATATTCATGGCCATCTCAGTGGCAGGGTGGGGAAGGATGGCAGGGGTCCATTCAACCGTATGAATTTTGGCAATCAGGGCAGCATTAATCAGTCGAGCATGATCAAAAAGCTGATCGTCAGTCCAGTCAGGATAGGCTTGTTTGAGGCGATCGCAGATGCTGTTGTGTTCCTTCACAAACAGAGTGTGCAGCAGACTCAGCCCGATCCACCAGGTGCCTGGAAAGGCTACCAGGTCAATGTTTGTCTCTGGATCGAGGGGTAAAAACCCATCGTCTTCGATACGCATTTTGCCATCGACGTGGGAGCGGAGTTTATCAATGGTCTCCTGGTTACTGCCGTAGATTTGCGATGCATCCCACCAGTGGCTGTTCAGATTCGCGTAAGTTGGCGGCCGCTTCGATCCCGGTGCCGGAGTCGCCGGCACGGTGCGCGGCACCTTGATGCTGGGCTCGCCGAAGTCATCGCCCGCCGGCGTCGGGATTTCGAC
>JAAUSG010000135.1 GCA_012034055.1 Leptolyngbyaceae cyanobacterium RU_5_1
GTCCATCGTCCGATGTTCGGTCTAGTCATGAGAGGTAGGATAGCAAGGTGCAAGCAGCTTAACATACAGAGTTTACTCCCATGACCGAAACCTCCGAACTACCGCCTCAGCCTCACTATTGCGTGACAATTTGGGAGGGAATGGCGATCGCGGCGGGTGCGGTGTTTATCGTGGCAATTGGGCTGGCGGGGTTGGGGTATCGATTCCTGAGCAATACAGCTGACCCGCAACGGGCAATGCTGATTGCCCGTAGCTTGATGGATTACCGAATTCCAGGGGGTGCTCAGGGAGTGCTCGGTGCCAATCTGGGGGGAGCAAAAGTTGCGATCGTCAGTAGTCCCTCGTTCCCCAAAGATCCTGCTAGCCTATCACCAGCGGATGTGGCTAACGTGAGGGGGGTAGAACTGTTTATCGCCAGAGTTCCTCTTGATGTGGAAACCACCTCTGACCCTGCAACCGCTCACCCTTACTCTGAACAGTCCCCCGATCCCTATGACATCTTTGCCTCTCCTGATTTTTCCCTCTCTCATCGATCCGGCGAAGATTTCAAAGTCACCTCTGAGCAGATTCAAGAGCGGCGGTTTTGCAATCGGATGGTTCCGATTCGGATTCAGGCAGGAGAATTGCTGCTCAGTAGCCAACTTCCCTCAGTCGCAGCCGTCAAATATGATGCGATCGCAACCTTAGAAGATGGCAAACGCCAGATTACCCTGACCGCGATCGGTCAAGATGCCAGCAAGCAAGCTGCCACTGTTTTTAACTCTCTGCGATGTAAGACTTAAGACCATGTCTCAACGCCCGATTTATCTGGACTGCCATGCCACCACCCCCGTAGACAAGCGGGTGATGGCAGCGATGCTGCCGTTTTTTAGCGAGTATTTTGGCAATCCTGCCAGCGTGAATCATCAGTATGGTTGGGAAGCTGAAGCGGCGGTGCAACAGTCCAGGGAAATCCTGGCAACTGCCATTCATGCCACGCCGGAGGAGATGGTATTCACGAGTGGAGCAACGGAGGCCAATAATCTGGCGATTAAGGGGGTAGCAGAATCCTACCTGAATAAGGGACGCCACATCATTACCGTTGCAACCGAGCACAATGCGGTGTTGGACCCGTGTCGTTATCTGCGATCGCTCGGCTTTGAGATCACGTTCCTGCCCGTCCAACCGGATGGATTGATCGATTTAGCCGCGCTAGATAAGGCATTCCGCCCCGATACCATTCTGGTTTCTGTGATGGCCGCCAATAACGAGATTGGCGTGTTGCAGCCCCTGGCGGAAATTGGCGCGATCTGCCGCGATCGCCGGGTTCTTTTCCACACCGATGCTGCTCAGGCGATCGGCAAGATCCCGTTGAATGTGGCCGCCCTGCAGATCGATTTGATGTCACTAACGGCCCACAAAGTCTACGGTCCGAAAGGTATTGGAGCGCTCTACGTGCGTCGTCGCACCCCCCGTGTTCAGCTTGCCCCCCAACTCCACGGCGGCGGACACGAACGAGGGATGCGCTCTGGAACTCTCTATCCACCCCAAATTGTTGGCTTTGCTAAAGCGGTGCAATTGGCCGTTGCAGACATGGCAGTGGAGACTGAGCGGATCAGGCAACTACGCGATCGCTCTGGCACCCCTTGAGCCAGCTCGATGGCATTTATCTGAATGGTCACCCGACCCAACGCCTCGCGGGTAACCTCAACATCAGCGTCGCAGGAGTGGATGGACAGGCTCTTCTGCTGGGATTGCAACCCCTCGTTGCCGTTTCCTCTGGGTCTGCCTGCACCTCTGCGCACAAGGCTGCTTCCCATGTACTACAGGCGTTGGGACGGTCTGAAGAACTAGCCTACGCGTCCATCCGCTTTGGGATTGGACGGTTGAATACCGAGGCAGAAATCGATCAAGTGGCAGATCAAGCGATCGCTACCATTCGAGGACTCCGTCAAACGACATTGCTGAATCGTTCAATGCCTGCCAGATCCCCGACTTCTTAACTTTGGCTCAGTCAATAATTAGTGTTTTAGCAAAGAAGTCGGGGATCTGAACCTACCGCTTTATTTAAGTCAGCCTGCTCAATCTAAAATCGCAAATCTAAAATCCAAAATGTGATTAGCTGAGACCCACGTTGCTGCGATCGTAGCTGGGGCGATCGGGATGAGACTTGCCCTGACCCACGTTGTGAATCGCTTCAGCAGGCATACCAATTTCAGCCGCTGCACGGCTCAACACACACTGTTCGCGGTTTCGGATCATCTGTTGGTGACGAATCATCAATGCACGAGCTTGATCTTGAGTAGTCATCTCGAATTCTCCCTGGTTAACTAAATCGATTGCGTTTTCTAGATTAACTATAGCAGAAATTCTGTATCAAAAAATACAAAATTTGATTTTTAACATGTCCGCTTCTTAACACTTCGTTATATTTTCTTGACACCGGGATGGCTGCTCGGACTCGCGTTCTAGCGACTGGGAGCGATCGCGCACTAGAAGGGTTCTCCAGCTATCCAGCCGTTCTCGGAGGTTTCTCGTTAACCGGCAATTAGAATGCTTAAACTTCATGAGTGCGATGCAGAAGCTTCATATTTAGAAATATATTGTGACTAAAGATACGAATTTTGCTCGTACATGCTTTTAACGTATTTCTAACAACTCATGAGTTGAGCATTTTGAATTGGAATTTCAACAACTTTTAATTCACTCAACTTGATGCATTAGTCAGGTACTGCACAGCTATTACCCAATCTCACGCCAGCTTGGAGCATTGAGCGACCAAGTTAAAGAGTGGTGTGCGACGTTTCTCTCAAACCACTGTCCTGCCCTACCCAAAGCGAGGGAAGCTATGACAAGCACTGTCTCAGCAGCAAGTCTGAATAAATTTGAAAAACTTAAAGCGGAAAAAGATGGTTTAGCGGTTAAGGCGGAGCTTGAACAGTTTGCCAAACTGGGTTGGGAGGCGATGGATGAAACCGATCGCGACCACCGGTTGAAATGGGTGGGGCTTTTCTTTCGTCCGGTGACTCCTGGCAAGTTTATGCTGCGCATGCGGTTGCCCAATGGCATCATCACCAGTGGGCAAATGCGGGTGCTGGCGGAAGTGGTGCAGCGCTATGGCGCAGACGGCAACGGAGATGTAACGACTCGCCAAAATATTCAACTGCGCGGGGTTCGGATTGAAGATGTGCCAGATATTTTCCAGCGGTTTGAGCAGGCAGGACTGACCAGTGTGCAATCGGGCATGGACAACGTTCGCAATATCACGGGTTCTCCAGTCGCGGGGATCGATGCGGATGAGTTGATTGATACGCGAGGCTTGTGCCGTAAGGTGCAAGACATGATCACCAATAACGGCGAAGGCAATCCCTCGTTCACGAATCTGCCCCGCAAGTTCAATATCGCGATCGCGGTTGCCGCGACAACTCCGTTCATGCCGAAATCAACGACATTGCCTTCATCCCGGCCTACAAAAACGATACCCTCGGCTTCAATGTTTTAGTGGGTGGCTTCTTTTCCGCCAAGCGTTGTGCGGCCGCGGTTCCCATGAATGCCTGGGTTGATCCCCGCGACGTGGTTGCCCTCTGCGAAGCCATCCTGATTGTTTACCGCAATCATGGCTTGCGGGCCAATCGCCAGAAATCTCGTTTGATGTGGCTGATTGACGAATGGGGAATGGATACATTTCGAGTAGCGGTGGAAAAGCATCTGGGGTATCCCCTGCCAACTGCTGCTGATAAGGACGAGATTCTCTGGGACAAGCGCGATCACATTGGCATCCACGCTCAGAAACAACCCGGACTAAATTATGTCGGGTTGCATGTTCCGGTGGGTCGCCTATATGCGCCTGATATGTTTGACCTGGCTCGGATTGCTGAAGTGTATGGCAGCGGTGAACTGCGGCTGACGGTGGAGCAAAACGTGATTATTCCGAATGTTCCCGATTCACGGATTGCGCCTCTCCTCAAGGAGCCGTTGCTGGAGCGGTTCTCAGTTGCGCCGGCACCATTGATGCGATCGCTGGTCTCCTGCACCGGTGCCCAGTTTTGCAACTTTGCCCTGATCGAAACCAAAAACCGGGCGCTAGCGATGATTCGGGAGTTAGAGAATGAGCTGCATGTCTCGCGACCGGTGCGGATTCATTGGACTGGGTGCCCCAACTCCTGCGGTCAACCTCAGGTGGCGGATATCGGCTTAATGGGAACCAAAACCCGCAAAAATGGCAAAGCCGTAGATGGGGTAGACCTCTACATGGGTGGCACCGTTGGCAAGCACGCCAGGCTGGGTGAGTGTGTGCAAAAGGGTATTCCCTGTGAAGACCTGAAGCCCGTTCTCCGGGATCTATTGATTCAACACTTTGGTGCTCAGCTGAAGAGCGAACTATCCGGGGCCCCTGCTAATTTGCATGTCACCGGATTAGACGAAATCGGGGTTGGTAGTAATCTACCCGAACGCTCGATCGCGCAAGGGGCTTCTCCATCTCCAGCAACTCTATCTTCAGCATCATTTGCAACAGCCACAACCATTGCCGCAACACTGGGTTTCGCAAAGTCAGGTCAGGAAATCTCCTGTACTGAGCAAGACCTGATCTTGGAGGTCGCCGAACAACACGAGGTCGCGATCGACAGCAGTTGTCGTTCAGGAACCTGTGGAACCTGTAAGCAGAAGCTGGTTGAAGGAACCGTCAGGTATGCGGGAGAACCCGTTGCACTGAACGATCAGGAACAGGCGGCAGGCATGATTCTCACCTGCATTGCTCACCCGGTTGGCCAAGTTGTGATTGATGCTTAATGTGATTGACGCTTAATCCTCCAATCTGGAACATTCACCGCCTTTTCGTTGAGTTGGAAACCGAAGGCAAACAAAGTTTTGAAGTAAGGAAGCAAATCTATGTCGAATCTGTCCAGACGCAAGTTCATGGTTACAGCAGGTGCAACGGCAGCCGGTAGTCTGCTGATCAATAGCTGCAAATCTAGCAAGTCCAAGTCCGCCAATGAAAGCTCGACGTCTGCCAGTGCGGTTCCAGCCGTGAATGTGAATCCAGCCGATGCCCCAGAAGTCGCGACGGCAACTCTTGGATTCATCGCTCTGACCGATTCCTCACCCCTGATCATTGCTAAAGAAAAGGGCTTCTTTGAGAAGTACGGAATGAAGGATGTCAAGGTGGTCAAACAGGCATCCTGGGCAGTGACCCGCGACAACCTTGAGCTGGGATCGGGTGGAGGTGGCATTGATGGCGCACATATCCTGACTCCCATGCCTTATCTGATGGCAGCAGGCAAGATTACCAAGAGCAAAGCCAAGCTGCCGATGTATATTCTGGCGCGGCTGAATGTCGATGGGCAGTCGATTTCGATCGCCAATGCCTACAAAGACTTGAACGTGGGTACGGACAGTTCTATGTTGAAGGACGCCTTTGCCAAAGCGAAAGCGGGCGGCAAAGAGCTGAAGTGTGCGGTGACGTTCCCTGGCGGCACCCACGATCTCTGGATGCGCTACTGGTTGGCAGCCGGTGGCATTGACCCCGATAAGGATGTCTCCACAATTATTGTCCCCCCTCCGCAGATGGTCGCCAACATGAAAGTGGGCAACATGGAAGCCTTCTGTGTCGGTGAACCGTGGAATGCGCAATTGGTGAATCAACAGCAAGGCTTAACTGCGTTGACTACAGGCGAACTTTGGAACAACCATCCTGAAAAAGCGCTCACCATGCGGGCAGACTGGGTGGACAAGCATCCCAAAGCCGCAAAAGCCATTTTGATGGCGGTTCAGGACGCGCAGATGTGGTGCGCTCAGAAAGAGAACAAAGAGGAGATGTGCAAGATTGTCTCCGGGCGAGAGTGGTTTAAGGTGCCCCAAGACGACATTGTGGGACGGTCACTCGGCAAGATTGACTACGGCAACGGCAAGACGGTTGAGGACAGTCCGCATGTGATGAAGTTTTGGGCCGAAGATTCATCCACGAATGCCTCCTACCCCTACAAGAGCCATGACCTCTGGTTCTTGACAGAAGACATCCGCTGGGGCTACCTACCTGCGGATACCGATACGAAGAAACTGGTGGAAGCCGTGAATCGGGAAGATTTGTGGAAAGAAGCGGCGAAGGCGATCGGTCAGGAAGCTGCGATTCCCAAGAGTGCTTCCCGTGGTATTGAAACGTTCTTTGATGGCACCAAGTTCGATCCTGAAAAGCCGGAGGACTATCTGAAGAGCCTCAAGATCAAGAAAGCCTGACATTCGGGCTGAATTTTGAGTCCTGAATTGTTCATCTGGAACTCAAAACTCAATACTCATCACTCATCATTTCTCTTACCTCCTAACAGCCATTCAAGGAACCCAGGTTTATGACAGCTAATGTGAGTAGTCCTCCAGGAGCAGCTTTTGTCTCCCGCCTTCTGCCAATCGTTGGGCAGAAGCTGAAAAACTTTGTGCCGACTGTGATTGCGATCGCCATCTTTCTCCTAATCTGGCAACTGCTCTACAGCGATCCAACCGCCTCCTTACCGAATCCAGCCAAAGTTTTTGAAGAAACCTGGGATCCCTTGATCATCGATCCGTTCTTCCAGGGTGAGGGGGTAGACCAGGGGCTATTCTGGCAGCTATTTGAGAGTCTGAAGCGGGTTGCGATCGGGTATACGCTAGCGGCTGTGGTTGGCATTTCACTGGGTGTCTTAATTGGCGTCAGCGTCATGATGTTTCGCGCCCTCGATCCGATCTTTCAAGTGCTGCGCACCATCCCACCGTTAGCCTGGTTGCCCATCTCCCTGGCAGCGCTTAAAGAAGCTCAACCTGCTGCCATTTTCGTGATTTTCATTACGGCAATCTGGCCGATCATCATCAACACTGGCGTGGGAGTGCAGAACATTCCCCAGGACTACAACAACGTTGCCAAGGTGTTGCAACTGTCGCGGTTGGATTACTTCTTCAAAGTGCTGCTACCAGCCACGGTTCCCTACATTTTCACGGGCTTAAAGATTGCGATCGGGCTGTCCTGGCTGGCGATCGTCGCCGCCGAAATGCTAACCGGCGGTGTAGGCATTGGGTTCTTCATCTGGGATTCCTACAACAGCGGCAACCTGAGCGAAGTGATTTTGGCTGTCGTCTATGTCGGAATTGTGGGTCTGCTGCTAGACAGGCTGATCACCCTCATCGCCTCAATGGTCGTGCCAGAGGAGCAGAAGTGATTTTGGATTTTGGATTTTGGATTGAATGACGGCCCCAAAATCGCCAATCTAAAATCACCAATCGCCAATCCAAAATCACCAATCGCCAATCCAAAATCACCAATCGCCAATCCAAAATCGAACCCTATGTCTGTCTTTGTAGAAATTGACCACGTTGATCAGATATTTCCACTGCCAAACGGTGGACAGTACATTGCCCTCAAGAACATTAGCCTTGAGGTTCAAAAGGGCGAGTTTATTTCACTCTTGGGTCACTCTGGTTGTGGCAAATCGACACTGCTGAATATTGTGGCGGGACTGGCAAAACCGGCGTCAGGTGGCGTTGTGCTGGAAGGTCGGGAGGTAAAAGACCCCGGACCCGATCGCATGGTGGTGTTTCAAAACTATTCGCTGCTGCCCTGGCTGACGGTGCGCGAAAACATCGCGTTGGCCGTCAACCGGGTGATGAAAGACCTGCCCAAGAGTGAGCGCCAACAAATCGTGCAGCATCACATTGACCTGGTGAAACTGCAGCACGCGGCAGATAAGCGACCAGGGCAACTGTCCGGGGGGATGAAACAGCGGGTCGCGATCGCCCGTGCGCTGTCGATTCGCCCCAAGCTGTTGCTGCTGGATGAACCGTTTGGCGCGTTGGATGCACTGACCCGCAGCGGTTTGCAAGATCAGCTCATGCAGATTGCGCAAGAAAACCAGCTCACCTGCATTATGGTGACCCATGATGTGGATGAGGCGCTGCTGCTGTCGGATCGGATTGTGTTGCTCACCAATGGTCCAGAGTCTTACATCGGTCAAATCATTGAGGTGCCGTTTCCCCGTCCCCGTGAGCGGATGGAGGTGATTGGCCATCCCAGTTACTATGCCCTGCGCAGCGAGATCGTTTATTTTCTCAACCTTCAGAAAAAGGCGAAGCAGCGCAAAACCAAGCAAACGGTGGCGATCGCTCGCAACGGTCTGGAAAAAGTCAACCTGGAAATTGGCTTTGTCCCGCTGACCGACTGTGCTCCCCTGGTGGTTGCCAAGGAATTGGGGCTGTTCCAGAAGTATGGATTGGAAGACATCACCCTATCGCGAGAACCAAGCTGGAAAGCGATCGCCGAGGGTGTTGCAACGCAGCGGCTGGATGCCGCCCAGATGGTGGCTGGGATGCCATTGGCAATGACGCTTGGGGCAGGTGGCAAACCTCCCTTGCCCATCGTCACTGGACTCGTGATGAGCCGCAATGGTAATGCCATTACTCTCAGCAAGCGTCTCTACCGACAAGGCATCCGCACCCTGGCTGACTTCAAAGACTCCATTGCCCGCACCCCGGATAAAGTTCATACCTTAGCTGCGGTGCATCCAGCCTCCATGCATAACCTGATGCTGCGTCACTGGTTAGCTTCTGGTGGCATCGACCCGGATCAGGATGTGAACATTGTCATGATTCCTCCGGCACAGATGGTCAGTACCCTGAAAGCCGGTACGATTGAAGGCTACTGCGCCGGAGAACCCTGGAATTCGCGGGCTGTTCAAGAAGGCTTAGGCTTTGTGATTGCAACCGATTTGGACATCTGGCCTGGCCACCTGGAAAAGGTGCTGGGTGTCCGCGAAGACTGGGCAAACCAGTACCCCGCCACCCATTTGGCCCTTGTCAAAGCCCTGTTGGAGGCCTGTGAGTACTGCGACGATCGCCGCAATCGGGAAGGGTTAATTGAACTCCTGGCCCGCCCCGATTATGTCGGGGTTGCGCCCGAACACCTCCGGCCTGGCTTACTCACTCCTTACGACTACGGCACTGACGCGGAACCTGAGCAACTACTGCGCTACAACCAGTTCTACGTTGACAAAACTAACTGTCCCTATCGGGTAGAAGGCTTGTGGATCATGACTCAACTGGCACGTTGGGGGATTACGCCATTCCCACGTAACTGGATCGATATCCTCGATCGCACCCGTCGAGTGGATGTATTCGGCGCAGCCGCACGAGAGTTGGGGTTGTTAGATATTGAGCCTCATCGCGGTCCTATCCACTTCTCAGACGGCAGTGTCTTCAATCCAGACGACCCGATCGGGTATCTCAGCAACTTGGAAATTAAGCACAACGTTCGGATTGAAGAAGTCACCATTGACGCTCTCGCAACCGCTGCGACCTAAATCTTGACTCTCAGATCTCCGACTTCTCAAAGAAGTCGGAGATTTGAATCGCTAGCAACCCTTACCTCCTCGCTCTCTCATGATTATGCAAACCCTCGAAAGCGCCAGTTCCGTATCAAAACCCCTGGAGACGGTCGAACCGTTTCTGGTGGTTGACAACCTCGTGAAGTCCTATCCCACCAAGGGAGGAGGTGTTTATACCGTCCTGGATGGCGTCAATCTCATCGTTCAAGAAGGTGAATTTGTTTGCCTGATTGGGCACTCCGGTTGCGGTAAATCCACCCTGTTGGACATGGTGTCTGGCTTCCGCACGCCCACTAGCGGCGAGGTGCGACTGCAGTCTAAACCGATTACTAAACCGGGACCCGATCGCATGGTCGTGTTCCAAAACTACTCCCTACTCCCCTGGATGACGGCGTTTGAAAACATCTATTTGGGTATTCAGTCAGTCTTTACGGACAAATCGAAATCAGAGAAAGAAGCGATCGCCCACGATCACCTCGCCTTAGTGGGACTGACAGACGCCGCCCATCAAAAACCAAAAGCCCTCTCTGGCGGAATGAAACAGCGGGTTTGTATCGCCAGAGCCTTAGCCCTCCGCCCTCAAGTGCTGATTCTCGACGAACCCTTCGGGGCCCTCGATCCGATCACGCGCGAAGAATTGCAAGAAGAGCTGTTGAAAATCTGGGCAGAGCATCGCGTCACCGTGTTGATGATCACCCACGACATCGACGAAGCACTCTTTCTCGCAGACCGAGTCGTGATGATGACCAACGGCCCAGCCGCCAAGATCGGCGAGATTCTTGATGTTCCCTTTCTGCGCCCTCGAACCCGCACCCAGGTGATGGAAGATCCGATGTACTACGAATTGCGGAACCAGGCGATGGACTTCCTCTACCACCGTTATGCTCACGACGTTGAGTGACGGGTAAAGAGTAGAGAGTGAAGTGATGAAGTGATGAAGCAAGGTCGATTTGGCTTACTCCACTCCTCATTCTTTCCCTTTACCCTTCATCCCTTTACCCTACACCCCTAGCCCCTAGTCCCTAGCCTCTAAGTTGACCAGAGGACTGCAATGATGACTTCGACGTTCAACCCGTTCCCGTCTAACCTGTCTGACCGCATCCTTTGCTATTACGTCAACTCTACAACCCAAATTCAAAAGGCCCGCATTTCCAATATTCCAAACTGGTTGTTCGAGCGCGTTATTTTTCCGAAGCAACGACTCCTGTTTGAAGCCATTCCAGCCGCCCTACTGGAAATTCACACCTGTTCAGCATTGGGCGAAACCTTACTCGATCAAATCCCCTGTCTACGATTACGAGTTAATGAGAAAACTCGGCTTTTAGCGGCAGTCTCTGGATTTTCTGAACATGCTAATCAAACAGATTCAGTGGAATGACGACAACAACTCCAACCAGAACACTTTGCCCTTACTGCGGTGTTGGCTGTGGTTTAGAAGTAACACCACCCGCTCAACCGGGTAAGGCGGTGCATCGAGACCATCAGGGAAACCCGGTCTGGAAAGTGAAGGGCGATCGCGCTCATCCTTCCAGCCAGGGGATGGTCTGTGTCAAGGGTGCTACCGTCGCAGAAGCCCTCGACAAAGATCGACTGCTCTATCCAATGCTGCGCGATTCGCTGGATCAGCCGTTTCATCGTGCTAGCTGGGATGAAGCGCTAGAACAAATCGTGAGTCGTACTCAAGCTGTCCTGGCAACCCAGGGGGCCGATGGCGTCTGCATGTACGGTTCTGGACAGATGCAAACGGAGGACTATTATGTTGCTCAGAAGTTGCTCAAAGGCTGCTTAGGAACCAATAATTTTGATTCCAACTCTCGGTTGTGTATGTCATCAGCGGTGGCGGGCTATGTGCAAAGTCTGGGCGCAGACGGCCCACCCTGTTGCTACGAAGACTTGGAGCTAACGGACTGTGCGTTTCTGATTGGCACCAACGCCGCGGAGTGTCACCCGATCGCCTACAACCGGTTGCAGAAGCATCACAAAAAGAATCCCAACGTCAAGATAATTGTGGTTGATCCGCGTCGCACCCAAACGGCGGAGGATGCCGATTTGCATTTGGCAATTCAACCGGGAACCGATATTGATTTACTTAACGGCATTGCCTATCTGCTGCTGCGATCGGGATCCATCAATGCTCCCTTCATTGAAGACTGCACC
This sequence comes from Leptolyngbyaceae cyanobacterium RU_5_1, assembly GCA_012034055.1. Lineage (GTDB taxonomy): Bacteria > Cyanobacteriota > Cyanobacteriia > Leptolyngbyales > Leptolyngbyaceae > JAAUSG01. The sequence continues at coordinate 11,478 of JAAUSG010000135.1, forward strand.
TCCAACTTCCCTGCCCTCGCCCAGGTTCTCCAGCACTACCCGCCAGAGGTGGTTGCAGAACGCTGCGGCATATCCGTCCGAGAGATTGAGCAGGCAGCCCAGTGGTGGGGGGAGTCGAAGCGCGTATTGTCTCTCTGGTCGATGGGCGTCAACCAATCCAGCGAAGGTACGGCAAAGACACGCTGCATTATCAATCTGCATTTGATGACCGGACAGATTGGCAAACCGGGATGCGGACCCTTCTCGCTCACCGGGCAACCGAATGCCATGGGGGGCAGAGAGGTGGGCGGCTTGTGCAATTTGCTACCCGGTTATCGTCATATCCAATCTCCTGAACAGCGGGCAGACGTGGAGCAGTTCTGGGGAGTGCCAGCCGGACGAATTTCGCCCAACTGGGGACGCACAGCCTGGGAAATGGTAACTGGTCTGGAAACGGGGGAGGTCGGACTGCTGTGGATTGTGGCCACCAATCCGGCCGTCAGCTTGCCAGACTTGCCGCGTGTGAAAGCCGCCTTGCAGCGATCGCCCTTCACCATCTGCCAGGACGCCTACTACCCGACCGAAACCGCTGAGTACGCCCATGTCCTGCTACCCGCCGCTCAGTGGGGCGAGAAAACCGGCACGATGACCAACTCCGAGCGCGTCGTTACCCTCTGTCAGGCATTTCGAGATCCACCTGGACAAGCCCAACCTGACTGGGAAATCATCGCTGACGTGGGTCGCCGTCTCGGTTTTGCCGACCAATTCCCCTTCACCAACTCTGCTGAAGTCTACGCCGAATTTGTCCAGCTCACCCGCGATCGCCCCTGTGACATGAGTGGCATCAGTCACGATCGTCTGCGGAAAGAGGGTCCGATTCAGTGGCCATGTCCTGCAGAGGATGGGGAGATGGGGAGATGGCGAGATGGGGAGATGGGGAGATGGGGAGATGGGGGAGATGAGGACGCTTCTCAATCTAAAATTCAAAATTCAAAATTCAAAATTCAAAATTCTCCTCACGTTTCAAAGCGCCTCTACACCGACCTCCACTTCCCCACTCCCGACGGACGGGCCCGGTTTGCCGCCTGCCACTCACGCGGACTGGCGGAACCACCCGATCCCGACTACCCCTTTGTGCTGACGACGGGCCGATTATATGGGCACTGGCATACGCAAACGCGCACGGGCCGGATTGAGAAGATTCGCCACATGCACCCCAATCCCTTCATTGAGTTGCATCCCCGGGATGCTGAGCAGCTAGGGGTGCAAGAAGAGGACTGGGTGGAGGTGCGATCGCGACGTGGATGTGCCCGGTTCCCCGTCACCCTGACTCGCTTGATTGCGCCGGGAACTGTTTTCGTCCCACTACACTGGGGTTCGCTGTGGGCAAACCAGGCGGAGGCCAACGCTCTAACCCATCCCGAATCCTGCCCCGATTCCAAACAACCTGAACTGAAAGCCTGTGCCGTGCAACTCATACCCATCTCAGTTGAACAAACAATTTCAGATTACGCGATCGAACTGACTCGGCTGGAGGCCTCTTCGGTGTCATTTTCGAGTTAAAGCGATCGCGGACACAGGAATTCACTAATGCTGCGGGTTCTGCTTCCAAATCCGTTCCAGCATTTCAACCGGAATTCATGTCGCTTCAGATGCTCACAGGCGAAAATACTTCTGCATCTTAAGGGGCAGGTTTAGCCGAGGTTAACCTGTTTCATTGGTAGATTAACTGCAAAATCTGCCCCTACAGGTATTTTGTTTGCTGGAGATCACCTTACCATTGCTTGGATTGTTTCCAATGGAACTTGAAAGAAGTATTGACGACGGAACTGTTCTTCCTTAATTGCCACTAGAAATTGTTCAACAACTTCTGAGAGCTGGCTATGCGATCGCTCGCCCCCTTCCTGAGCGTGCCAATGTATCCAAAATCCATTTCCCTGGTAGCTCAATTCAAAACCCAGCAGCTCCAGGGTTTTGAAGCCGAGCTGTAGGGTGCGATCGCCAATTTCTAGCTTCTCCAGCAACTGCTGCCGGGTTACCGTTTTCCCAGTTCGGCTCAAGTATTTGGCAATCCCAACCAGCTTTTCCCAGGCTTCCAGGGCAGACGTGGAGGGGGGAGGAGGATAGGCGATCGCCAGTTTCTGCTGATTCTGCTGCGCCTGTCGGAAGCAAACCTGCAGCTCCGTCCAACTGCTGGGACACCGACGCACAACGAAGGGGGGTGAAGCGATAAAGGGATGAAGCGATGAAGAGTTCTCTACACTTATCTTTATGTCTTTGTGCCTTTGTGGTTCGGTTGCTCCAATCTCTGCTACATCCAGTCCTCGCCAATCTAGAAGCCAGTCTTTACCTGCAGCAGATTGCAACTGAATGACATCTTTACAAGGTCGAACGGCAATCAAACGAACTTCGTAATGAGGCTTTCTCCCTTTCGCTTCGTTCACATAGGTGTTGAAGTCCAGTTCAACTACAGCATCACAGCGCCCCTGGGGAATCTCCTCCCGGTAGTGCCCCCACCAAACACCTGCAAACCCCTTTGATGCTGAATCATCCCACAGCTCAAACTCAGTTTTGATGTATTCCACCTTGCGCCCCTTACGATCCTGAATTTTCTTATTCCAAACGTTCGTGAACCAGCCATTCTGAATCAGCAGCTTGGGAGCTGGATTGCCCATCCCGCAAGGCTCCAGCAGCTTTAACTCCTGGAATAGCTCTTTTCCCAGTTCTTTTACAGTGACAACCAGATCAACTTGCAGCGATGGCGCGATCGCTTCTACATCAACCGTTTGCCGCAACTGCTGATTAATCGCCTCCGTAAACAGCGGAATATTCTCAACCGCAAGACTCAACCCTGCTGCATAGGGGTGCCCCCCGAATCGATGCAGCAAATGTTCCTGTCCTGCAACCAATTGGTAGAGGTCGATGTGGTTAATGGAACGGGCGGAGCCACGGGCGAGGGGGGGTGAGGAGATTGAAGATTGAAGATTTTTGATTGAAGATTGTGGATTTTTCTCTTCTTGATCTGCTCAAACTTTTCGCCTCCTGGACAACGAGTTAGTCCTACCCTTAAAACGGAAGACTATAGAGGGGCGTGTAAAGGTAATTTCCTGAGTCAAATAGGACTGCTATA
>JAAUSG010000381.1 GCA_012034055.1 Leptolyngbyaceae cyanobacterium RU_5_1
TAAGCCAACCACGTGAGCATGGCCACGATCGCCGGAAACGCCTGAACAACGGTTGACATTAAAAGCAATTTCATGCGGCTAACCCTGGTAACCGTTGCCGTCCAGTGTGGACAATCACATCTTTGAGTGTGACCAGGTTAAGGTAGTGAAAGAAGCGAAAGAAGCGATTGAAACGATAGGTCAGCATAGGTCGGCAGCGTTGAAGCCATCTCAAGAACTGGTTGGAATGATAGCCGAGGTTGATCTAGAAATACGGCGATCAGATGGCTTTTGGGCACCCCTATTGTGCCAGTTGTTTCACAGGAAGTGTATTGTTGTACCGAATTTCGGAACTCCCGTGCTGATACTCTCGCAGCGTGAATGCATCTACCTGAATGGCGTCATTGCGTGCGGCTTCGGCTTCACGGACGAGTTGGGCGGCGGCTTCGGTAATTACCCTGGCGGCGATCGCCGCATCGACAAGCTGTTCTGGTTTTACGTGCGGTAGCTGCCCAGTGTGACTGGCGACTTTGATGGTTTTGAGGACTGCTTCTGCTTGAACTGAGAGGTGGAAGGCTTGCTCTAAGCGGCCTAATGTTTCGTCGGCATGGGAGGGAATGTAAATGCCAGCGGTGAGGCGATCGCGATCCACTCCGGGGGTTTGTAGTCGTTGAGCAACCTGACTTCCCAGCTTATCAGAGGGAGGAGTGGCGATCGGATTCAGTCGCCACCATGCCAATCCGGGCCCACGCAGGATCGCTCCCAGAATGGGTACCGGTAAATTGCCGAAAATACCTTCAAACGCCTGTTGTACCTGAGCCAGGGCATGTTGCAGTGCCCAGTGAACTAAAGGTAAATCTTCAGGTTTGCGTCCCTCTGCTTCAAACCGACGCAGGGTTGCCATTCCCAGGTACATCCAGGACAACACATCGGCAAAGCGCCCGGTTAGCTTCTCGCGCCGCTTCAGGGTGCCGCCAAAGGTGAGCAACGCCAGATCCGTCAGGCAAGCAAAGGTAGCAGAAGCCCAGGCAAGTTTGCGGTAGTACTGAGCGGTTGAACCGGTGACTGGAGAGCGGGCGAAACGGCCCCGGGAGAGATTCAGCAGCACAGCTCGAAATCCATTGCGCACCATGAAGCCGATGTGATGCCAGAGGGCACGGTCAAAGGCGATCGCATCCCCTCGCTTCAGGGCTTCGATCTCTTGATAAACATAGGGATGGCAGCGAATTGCACCCTGACCAAAAATCATCAAGGTGCGAGTCAGGATGTTTGACCCTTCAACTGTGATTGGAATCGGAATGGCTGTGTAGATACTGGCAAGTAAGTTTCTCGGTCCACGACAGATACCTGCTCCACCCAGAATATCCATGCCGTCATTGATAATTTTGCGGGAGAGTTCGGTGAAGTGGTATTTGGCGATCGCCGAAATCACCGAAGGTTGCTCACCCTCGTCCACGGCCGCACAGGTGTAGACCCGCGCGGCTTCCATCAAATACGTCAGCCCACCAATCCGAGCCAGCGGCTCTTCGATGCCTGCAAACCGACCAATCGAAAGTCCAAACTGTTGCCGCACGGTCGCATAGGCTCCCGTCACCCGCGACACAAATTTGGCGACTCCGGTACAGGTGGCCGGAAAACTGATGCCCCGTCCCGCTGCCAGGGTTTGCATCAGCATCTTCCAACCCTGTCCGGCTTGCTCGACGCCGCCAATAATTTGATCAACGGAAATGACGACATCGCGACCTTCAACCGGGGAATTGTAGAACGGGACACCCATTGGATCATGGCGTTTTCCCAAGATTACTCCAGGGGTATCGGCGGGAATCAGCGCACAGGTGATGCCGACTTCTTCCCCCTTGCCGAGCAGATTTTCGGGGTCGCGCAGTTTGAAGGCAAGTCCAATCAGGGTGGCGATCGCGCCCAGGGTGATATAGCGCTTGCGGAAATTCAGCCGAATGAGCAGTTTGCCATCTTCACCCTTAAACACGATCCCTGTGGATGTAATGCTGGCGGCATCGGAGCCAGCCGTGGGTTCTGTGAGGGCAAAGCAGGGAATTTCGTCACCTCGCGCCAATCGCGGCAGATAGTACTCTTTTTGAGCTGGAGTCCCGTAGCGGAGCAGCAGTTTGGCGGGCCCGAGGGAATTGGTGACACCGACGGTTGCCGTATGGGTGAACGATCTCGAGGCTAACTTCACCATCACGGTACTGTATGCCAGGTTGGAAAACCCTAATCCGTCGTATTCTTTGGGAATCATCATGCCGAAGAAGCGTTCGTGTTTGAGATAGTCCCAGACTTGTGGCGGTAGATCTTTGCGGCACTGAATTTCCCAATCCGTTGCCATGCGGCACACCTGCTCAACTGGGCCCTCTAAAAAGTTTTGAATTTCGGGGGTGAGTTGGGGATAGGCTTCCGCGTTCATGCGGGTGAAGTTGGGTGCTCCCGAAAAGAATTCGCCGTCTATCCAAACGGTTCCGGCTTCGATCGCGGCTTTTTCAGTTTCCGAAATGCTGGGTAGAAGGTTGAAGGCTCGAATACCGTTCATGATTGGCAGGGTGATCAGCGATCGACGTAGAATTGGGATGTTCAAAATAACTGCCACGACACCAAAAACTAACCATGCCCAGATTGGTGCCTGAAACAAGCCAAGAACAACTACACAATAAACTGACCATACCCATAAAGGAACACCGATGTAGCCAAACAATAAGAGAAGTAGAGCAAGGCTGGGAATACTAATAGTTGTTTGAGGAAAAGGCATAAGTTTCTCCAATCTGTTGGATAGCCGTAAGAGGAGATAGGGAGGATGGCGGAGATGGGGGAGATGAGGAGGATGAAAAATCAGGATGGTAAAGAAGAGTTAGTCAAGAGTCATGAAGACCTAGCTATCTATCAAATGGCTTTTGATGCAGCGATGACGATTTTTCAGCTCTCTAAAAAGTTTCCTGTGGAGGAGCGATATTCGCTAACTGATCAGCTTCGTAGATCGTCTCATTCTGTATGTGCAAATTTAGCGGAAGCATGGAGAAACGACGTTATGAAGCTGCTTTTGTGGCTAAGTTAAGTGATTGTGAAGCGGAGGCG
>JAAUSG010000136.1 GCA_012034055.1 Leptolyngbyaceae cyanobacterium RU_5_1
TTCATCACGGTCAAACAAATCGTGCCTAACGGTTCCATCATTTTTTGATTAACTAAGTACTACTCTGCCACGCAGATTTTGATGGGTTGAAAACCTATCAAACCCCAACTAAAATTAATTTTTTCGGGGGTTTGGCAACCCCTCAAAACCGCTCTGGTGGACTAGTACGACAATTGCCGTATTGAAAGTAAATTTCTGATGTGACATAACAGTTTTTAGAACGTGTTTCGTTGACATAGTTGATTCCTTTCTTAACAGCAAAATTGATCCAGTGGTAGTACCCATCAGGGTTATCTCAAGGCGTGGTTTTATGGCAGGTGATAGGTGTAGGTGACAGGGGTGAAAAATGCTGTGTGCTTGGAGTTTTCGCCTGCTACTTGTCCTAATCCTTGTGAGTACTGCTATGTGTCCCTGCGTGAGTGTCCGAGCATTGACAGTCATATGTAGTTTGGAGAAGGAATACCTTGAGTTTACTCATTTGGAAAGCTGTTGCACGAACGCTTTGTGCTCAGTTAAAGTTAACCCTTTCTGCAATACCGCTAGCACTTCTGTCATATTTCCTGCCAACAAGTCCTCTACTGCCAACCACAAGCCCGGAAACACTCGACTCCGAATCACGCCATCTTCAACAGGCAAGGGAACATACTCCCCGTCCTGCAAATAGAACCAATCCAGTTTTTGCTCAAATACCTGCCAGACGATATACTCTTTAATTCCGTTGCGACGATAGGCGCGTTTCTTGTCTCCTAAGTCGAGAGTGCTTTCAGCACACGCTAGCGCGAACGCCGCGCTACTTGCTGCAATCTCCGCCACCAATTCCGGTGCGCCTTCCACATAATCATCCTCACTCAGCCGCGCCTGCCCACCGCATCGCTCTTCAATCAGCAGCACTGCATCCGGTTGGGGTTCATTGTCCAGATCTAGCCGAACTGTCGGTTCAATTCCTAGCGCAATGCCTGGAGTGGCAACTTGATAAGTCCACAGCCAACCAATGATGTTGCCGTGGGGTTGACCATGACTTCTAAACCGTAGGGCAGCGGCCACGTACACAACTCCTTCAATCAATTCAGCTTTTTTCAGATGCGGCATGGCATTGTAGCGCCGCTCAAATTCGTAGCGGCTCAAGCGATCGCCACTTTCCAACTCAGGAATCGGTAACGGTTTCTGTTGAGGTGAGGGTTTAACCATCGTTTGTTGGGTGAGTCTGGGTTTCCAAGCCTGTGTCTTTCAATCATATTTGAGAAGCTGTTGGTAGTCTGCTGGGGTATCCAGGTCAAACGCCCCTGCTGGATAGGAAACCCCGCAAGTTTTTTGAGCATGGCGCTGAATCACCTGCCTGGCACCCACGTCTCCATTGAGGGCGATCAAATCTGGAAAAAGCGTGTGATCAAATAGGGCCGGCACGCCTAAAATGCCTGCGTATTCTGCTGCAACAATCAATCCTTTCATCGCCTGGTAATATTCAACGAGCTGATTGATCAGTTGAGTAGAAACCAATGGCTGATCACACACCATTAACACAACGGCTTTCACACTGGGGTTTTCAGCCTTCAGACCTTCGACCCCGATTCGGATAGACGTGCTCATGCCGTGAGTCCAACGTGGATTTTCAATCACTTGAAGATTAGGAGATTTAAGCTCTGGTTTAATGTGGTCAGCATAGGCTCCCAATACTACGAGAATGGGATGGCAAACGGAGGCGATCGCCGTTTCCACTGCATACCGAATCAAACTCCGCCCCTGGTAGTGCAGCAATTGCTTGGGTGTACCCATGCGCGAGGAGGCACCTGCTGCCAGGATGACTAGACCAATGTCAGACATGATTTTGCTGGATCATGAATTGGGGCCTGTCGCTCTCGCAGGTAACCGCCGGATCGCTGAGTTAGTACGGACTGAATTTCAGCCACGATCGCCAGTGCAATTTCCTCTGGAGTTTCAGCCCCGATATCCAGTCCAACCGGAGCATGAAGCCGATGTCGTTGGGACTCCGTTGAGGTCAATCCTTCCGCGTGTAAGTCCTCTAAAAGTTGCTGGGTGCGTCGTTTAGGTCCAAGGACTCCCAGGTAACGAATGGGAGATGGCAGCAGCGATCGCAGCAGGGACTGATCGTGCAAGTAATTGTGGGTCATGACGACAGCAACCGTACGTGGATTGAGATCAAGTGTTGCTGGTAAATCATTGGGATTGCAAACGATCGTTTCATCGGCTTGGGAGAAGCGATCGCGGGTTGCATAGGTTGGTCGATGATCAATGACAGTGACGTGCCAACCCAGTTGTTTCGCCAGTTGCACGACTGGAATTGCATCATATCCTGCACCAAAAATGAGCAATGGTACAGGCGGCTGAATCACTTCAATCAACACTTCAACCGAGCGGTGATCCAGTGAGTAAGAAATGACTTGAGTGTTTCCTTCCGCAAGTACACGGTAAGTGTCTTGTAATAACTGAGTCGCTAGCGATTGATTGGCAATCTGATTGACAACCGTGCCATCTGCTTTCAACAATAATCGGTCAGCAATGTTGACATTCACGTCTCCTTCAGTGTGGAATATGGTCGCGATCGCCCCCGGTTGACTTTGAGTAAAACACTGATTGATAAATTCAAGTTGACGGTTTGCAGAGATGGTATTGAGCGATTCAATCAGCACCTGAACCACGCCATTACAACCCAGTCCCAATCCCCAAACCAGATCATCACTGGCTGTCGTGTCGTACTGGACAACGATTGGCTGGCTATCCTGAAGCATTAATGGCTGGGCCCGCTCAAACACATCACTTTCCAGGCAGCCACCGCTGATCGCACCGATCGTTTGCCCTGCTTCGGTGAGCAACATCCGCGCACCCGGTCGGCGATAGACAGAACCGCTGGTTTTGACGACGGTCGCGATCGCCATCCGTTGACCAGAATTCTGACTGTGCTCAAACACATTAAGAATGTCTTGTAACTCTTTCATTACCTTGCAGCGATTTTTAGCTGGATAGATTCTGGTAGGGGGGAGTTGTAGGTTGGGTTGAACAGCGTGAAACCCAACGCTAGCCTTGGCTTGTTGGGTTACGCTATCGCTAACCCAACTTACGCAAGAATCGGAGTTTCGAGAGTTTTGTCAGTCACTCAGCTAATGACCAATAACCATAGCGCTTCCAGCATATTCAGTTTAATTGCGACGAGCGACTTGTCAGCCATTCAACAATTAACGTTTCCTAGATACAGATGGATAGAGCCAAAAACCCAGCAAATCGGTTAACCACGGCATGACTGGATGCGTTAGTAACGCTGACACAAACGTTACTGAAATTAATAGACCCAGACGGGGGGGAAGTCCCTTCAGGAATGGTACCAGCAGTGTGTCTGCAACCAGGATCAGTGGATAAACCGCTAATACGCCCAGAACGACCTTCTTGTAATAGGCAGGCTGAGAAAGCTTTTGCGATGCGTTTTTGGGCAAGGTGAACCAAAGTTCAATGCCACTGCACTGTTGGCGCGATCGATCCACAACCAGATCTCGCGCCTTTTCCATCCACTCCTGGTAGATGGGTGATGCCTGCCAATTTCGCAAATGGGGATAATTGTCGAACTTCACAATCACGACGTACTCCGGATACGCATGGTCACGAGGTCGGATTACATCTACACCCAGAAAACCCTCAAACTGGCTTGCCGCGTGGTTAATTCCCTTAGACCAGGACTCATAGTCCTGAATCCGGTGGGGTTCAACAATCTCAGAGATGACTAACGTAATTGGGGCGGCTTGCTGATGAGTACAATCCATAACAGAACCAATCTGGTTGATGTATTTGGCCCACGTCCAGCTCGGAATCTGTAGCTTTCCCTTCAGAAAAACTCCAGGTCTGGACGTGAATAAAGTTTAATATGCCTGGCAAACTCTTCAGAATGCTGCTCACTGAAAACAGGCTGATGGTCATCGTCAGTCAACCAATATCATGCTTCTAATTCGATTTGAACTCTGAGCACTCCAGAACTGCCATCCATGCTGTCCTTATCATCCAACGCCTGGGTTTCTCGCTGGGACTCAGCACGGGCTAGCAACGTGTATTGTCCAGGCTGGTTGGGTCGCCACGGATAGCGCCAAACCGTCCACTCGTGGGGCGAGGCGGGGTGGTTCTGTTCGGCTGGCTGCCAGGTTTTGCCAGCATCGGTGCTGACCAGGATACGTTGAATGGAGCTGGATTGGTCGATCGCGACTCCCGCAACCCAGATCCCGTTCGTCCAACCCTGATCACCATTTCTGGGCAGGGCGACATGATTGTGGCGGTTCCAAACGCGGGTATTTTGCACCTGGCGCACCAACGCATGGGTGGAAATCCTGGCAATGTTTGACCAGCCCTGGCGTTCCCAATAGCCCTGCTTGGATTGCGCGATCGCTTCAATGGTCACCAACCATTTCGGCTGTTTCTGTCCATAGTGCCCCGGAATGATGATCCGAACGGGATAACCGTGCTCTTTAGTGAGCGGTGCATGGTTCATCTGATGCACGAGCCGCACATCCGAGCGCATCACATCCTTGATCGGCAGCGTGGTTTCGTAAAAATCGGCCCCATGTAGTACAAACTCAACCGCATCGGGTCGGATGCCCGCCTTTTGGAGAAACGGAAGTAGAGAGGTTCCCGTCCACAGGGCATTGCCAATTTGATTGCCGCCTGCCGGGTTGCCAATACACTCCATCGTTAAATAAAAATCATCCTGGGGGGCTGCCAAAATATCGCTGTAGGAAAGCTTGAGCGGGGTTGCGATCGCGCCCGTAATCTCCAATTGCCACTGCTCCGCCGTGATACTGACCGGTAATCCGTAGGACTGGACATAAAACTCACTCAGTGGCGTGATCAGGTGATCGGGCAGGGGTTGGGTGGGAGTGAGCAGATTTGGCAGAAACGGAGACTCTGGAGCGCGATCGCAGCTTGCCATCAGGTAAGCCCCAATTAGCCCACTGGAGGCTTGCAGTAACCGTTGCAGAACTTGACGACGCTTCACATCATTATTCTCCTGTGTATGGGGAATGGGGAATTGAGAATGAAGAATGGGGCATGGGTGAGGGGAGATGGAGAGGATGGGGGAGCAAAGGAGGACACCGGAACGCAGAGACTTTTCAATCTACAATCTGCAATCTGCAATCTACAATTCCCGCACCCCGCACTCATTTTCAACTCAAAACCTGAGAACAGCCTGAGAAGCTGCGAAAAAAATCCTGATTCCCTTGTCAAATTGCGTTTCTCGTTGATAATGGAGTGACGTTAGAGTTCAAGGCAGTCCTGTGACTGAGAACACTGAAAAGCGCAATCGCTGGATTATTAATGTTGTTGTGGTGTTGGCGCTCTTTTCCTTCGTCGGCATCCTGGTTCCGCAGATCATTTCGATGTCTTCGCTGATTGGCAGCTTCTTTCAGGGAAGTCAACCCCCTGCGACGGCTAGCTCCCCATCCCCAACGGCGTCTGCCAGCCCTACGGCTAGAAAAGAGGAGTTGGCAGCTCAGGCAAAGGGGTATGAGCTGGTTTTACAGCGCGAACCAGAGAATCAGACGGCACTCAGGGGGCTGTTGGAAGCTCGGTTGGGCTTGGGAGATGTTAAAGGAGCGATTACCCCGCTAGAGAAGCTGGCGAAACTGAATCCGAAAGAGACCTATTATTCGGTGCTTTTGGCGCAGGCGAAACAGCAATTGGGCGATCGCGAAGGAGCAGCACAAACCTACCGCAGTATCCTGGCAGCACAACCCGGCGATATGCTGGCGCTGCAGGGATTAGTGGGGTTACTCGTGGAGCAAAAGCGTCCAGAAGCCGCGATCGGGCTGCTGCAGGATACCCTCAAAACGGCAACTCAAGCAAATCAGGTGCAGCCCAATAGTGTTGACGTAGCGTCGGTTCAGGTGCTGTTAGGCGGCGTCTACGCGAGTCAGAAGCGGTATGACGAAGCGATCGCCATTTATGACGAAGCCGCCAAGACCAGTAAGCAAGATTTTCGACCCATCTACGGCAAAGCGGTGCTGTTTAAGGAGCAGGGTAAGACAGAAGAAGCAAAGCCGTTATTTACGAAAGCGGCTGAACTGGCTCCTGCTAAATACAAAGACTTGATCAACCAGGTGTCATCGAGTGCAGCTCCGGGGTCAACAGCTCCCGCAACTGTTCCCGGTGTTTCCCCATCTCAGACGGCTCCTGTTCCAGGTCAGCCTGCTCCAGTGACTTCTCCCTAGCAGCCTGTCGGAGATCCCCCTAAATCCCCCTTAATAAGGGGGACTTCCGGAAAGTTCCCCCCTTGTTAAGGGGGGTTGGGGGGTCAAAACCATTTCTCCGACAAGCTCCTAGGGAATGTAAATTTAATAAAACCATAATCTTCCCACCTGTAAATTTTCTGGTGATGGATGGTTCTCTGTAGGGGCAAGTTTAGTAAACAATCTGCGTATCTCAGCCTGGATCTTTGGCAAAACTTGCCCCTACACCACCGAAAAATTTACTTTTGCGTGTTATTGAATTTACGTTCGTGATGCTACACACCTCCTTCTATGGCAGCAACAATGCCAAATAGAATGAAGAGCAGTCCTCCCAGCCGGGTGACCAGTCGTTCTGAAAGGCGTCCAGCAATCAGTCGCCCACCAATCACGGCGATCGCGGCACACACCGTATGTCCCAGAATGGCCCCCAGTGTGACTCCCCAAACATTGTTAGAGGCGGCTAGTGCGATCGTGGCGAATTGGGTGCGATCGCCCCACTCGGCGACAAACGTGAGGGCAAAGGCTTGCAGCACAATGCCGTAGTCCGCTCCAAATTTGGTGGGGGTGAGGGTGGATTGGGCGATCGTATCCTGAGCCTCCGTCACATCCTCGCAGGCAGGGTGAGCTGGCATATGGTGACCATCGTAGAGCAGCTTTAGCCCAAAACCAATGAACAGAATCACTTCTGCATGATGAATGTAGGTTCTGGGCAATAAGGCAAGCATCTGTCCTACCAAAACAGATAGGATGGTCATTGCAGCGAGGGCGGCTACAACTCCCAGAAACACCAGGCGGCGTGAGTGGCGCATTGCCAAGAGCATGGCGATACAGAACGTCTTATCGCCTAGTTCAGAGATGGTAATTAGCAATAAGCCAGCGGTAAAAGCAGTCAGCATCCTCTCAAGCTCCTCAGAATCGAGTGTGGTGACATCTGAGTAAACTTGATGAGGGCAGATAGCTTCACCAAGCTCACTTCAGACGTGAACTTAGTGAAGGTCTCGCTTACAAAGAGTTGATCGCCTCTATTGTCACCTGAACCAGGCTTGAAGTTGTTGACTCTGACAGGGCGCGCCAGAGAAAACCGTTTCAGTCACCAGTATGTTGATTCAGATGGGCTGGCAAGTTCACCAGCAGCTACTCCCCTTCAATCAATCTGGATTATACAGGTTTCGCCGAACAACTCACCAGGATCTTGACACCGAGGTTAGCCGACGGTTCGAAAGCACCTTCAGCGATCGCTTCAGCCTGGTCAAACTGCTACAGGACTTGCGCAAATGACCGAAAGATTCCCACCTGTAAATTTTCTGTTGATTGGCGATCTCTGTAGGGGCAGGTTTAGTAAACAATCTGCGTATCTCAACCTAGATCTTTGGCAAAACCTGCCCTGCACCACCGAAAAATTTACAGCAAGAAAGATTTTGCGTTTAGATGGGTCAATCAGTGGCAATGGGTAATTGGCTGAATGTCCGATTACCCATTACCGATTACCTGCCTAAGCCCTCTGTTAATGAGCCGATTAGTGAGCCGATTTGTGTTGAAGTTGCGCTCTAGCCACCATCGCCTGCAAGCGCTCTAAAGGATACTCTGTAGCAAAGCTATCCCATGATTTTGATTGTCCGGCAGCGTTGTAGACATACATCACACCATTGACAATTCGGCTGGATACAACTAGATCGAGTGCTCTAGCAAGGTTAAGAGATTGAGTAATTTCGTTTTGAGTCATTGCTTTAGTAGAAGAGTACTCTTCAGACAACAGAATAGATGCGCCATTTGAAACTATCCTAGCGAGGGATCTGTATAAATACACAGATTCTTAAGGCTAAGTGAAACGAAGTTTATCAAAACTTTAGTTCCTAGAGTTGAGATTGCAACGCTTCTTGATTAGTCAATTACGTTTCTAGCATTTGAAGATGGTACAGGCTGGCATAGAGTCCGCCATGTGCCAGGAGTTCTTCGTGGCTACCGGATTCGACAAGTTGACCCCGTTTGAGAACCAGGATGCGATCGCAGTTGCGAATGGTGGACAGCCGATGGGCAATAATAATGGCGGTAAGCCCTTCTAGAAGTCGCTCCAAGGCTTCCTGAAGCAGTGACTCAGTCCCCACATCTAGGCTGGCAGTGGCTTCGTCTAGCACCAGAATGCTGGGATTGCGGATGGCAGCACGGGCAAAGGCCAGCAGTTGCTTTTGACCACCAGAGAGGTTGGTACCCCGCTCTCGCAGCGGCGTGTCATACCCTTGCGGAAGCTGCTCGATTAAATTGGCGACATTGGTACGTTGGGCAGCGGTTTGGACGGCGTCCAGGGAATAGGTTTCGCCCAGGGTGATGTTGCTTTTCACATCGCCAGCAAAGACAAACCCATCCTGGAGAATGATTCCCATGTGGCGGCGGAGTTCTGTCTGGGGCAACTCTCGAACATCAATGCCATCCACCAGGATTCTGCCTTCACTGGTTTCATAAAGGCGAGTCAGCAGGCGAATGATCGAGCTTTTGCCAGCCCCTGTCGGGCCGACCAGAGCAACTTTCTCGCAGGGTAGATCGTGAAGTTCAAATCCTTCAGTACGTATTCACCGGGCTTGTAGCCAAACCAGACATGCTCAAAGCGAATTTCTCCAGTGGCGAATTCCGGGTTTGAGTAAAGGGTTTTGGGCGTTTCGGAGTCGCGGATTTCAATCGGTTCACTCATGATGTCGCTGACTCGCTCTACGGCGGTCAGTCCAGCCTGAATCGCTGTGAACTTCTCGGCAAACTGCCGCAGGGGGTCAAATAGCCGTTGAGCATACAGAATAAAGGCTGAAAGGGTTCCTAAACTGAGCTGGTTCCCTAAAACCAGGAGACCGCCAATCCACAGTACGCCCGCGATCGCCACCAGCGAAATCCACTCCAGGGTGGCAGAAATCGCCGAGTCATGAAAAATGGTTCGGTCAACTTCTTTGATATAGCCGCGATTGATTTGCCGAAACTGCTGGGCATTGAACTGCTCCCGACGAAAGAGCTGCACCACCCCAATCCCGACAATGTTTTCCTGCAGCATTGAGTTGAGGGCAGACAGTTCCTCTCTGGCTCGATAATTAGCTTTCCGAAACTGCTGCTGAAAGTAGATAATCAGCACCGTGACTGGAATCAGCATCACGATCAGCAATGAGGCAAGCTGCCACTGGCGCAGGAACATGATGACGGCAATCACCAGAATCGAAAACAGGTCGCCAATAATCCCGATCGCGCCGGTCGAAAATACATCTCCCAAGGCTTCCACATCGCTGGTGAGTCGAGTAATTAACCGGCCAACCGGCGTCCGGTCAAAAAAGCGCATCGCCAGGGACGTGACGTGATGAAATAAATCGTCCCGAATGTTGGCGGTAATCTTCTGTCCAACCTGCTGCACCAAATAGCCCTGCCAGGCATCCAATACCGTTCGCAGCAAGACGGTCAGCAACAGCACTCCCGCCAGAACGGTCATGCTGGTTGTGAGCGGCAAATTCTGCAGAAACGTAAGCCAGGTTGGTTCCTGCCGAATTAGCGAGACCGCATCGCCCACCAGTAACGGTTGAACCGCTCCCGCGATCGATGCGGGAACCAGTAACAGCATGGAGAATAGCAACAGCCGACCATTGCGCAGACCGTAGGGAAGCAGCCGCAGAAACAGCCGCCAATCTGTTTCTCGTTTAGACCGATAGGATGGCGGGTTGGATGAAGGAAGAGCCGTCATGGAGCAATGGGTACCCGGATGCTAAATAAGCGATGCCTTCTCACTGTACCCCGTCTACGCGATCGCCTGGGGCAGGAACCAATCAGCAGTGAGATAGCATAGTCCAGACCGGAGAACATAAGGAGCAACCATCAAGATGGCAGAGAAAAACCCGTTTTGTTACGAGCCAGTGAAATCGCAGCCCAAGAAGCTGAGTTCTCTCATCCCTGGAATCCCAACTCGCTGATTCGCGGAACCCGGATCAGTCGCCTGGTTGGGCTGCAGCGATCATTTCATGGGGGAAATTTATGACCTATCAGATGCCAAACCTTTTGGCCCGTGAGTGATAAGGCTTACGCAGGTAATGGGGCATTGGTAATGGGTAATCGAACATACAGCCAATTACCCAATACCAACTACTCGTCTAAACGCAAGATCTTTCGGCATTTGCGTAAGTCCTGGGTGAAAGTGCTCGCCTGCTCTATTGACGCCACCTGAATTATGTTTGTAGTATGTGTAGTATAACGGATTGAGTCTGCATACTAGACTGGATAAGTTACACGATGGGATGTTTTGTAGAGACGCGATCGCTCCTAAGCAAAACGTCTTACAAGGAGGTTTGCCATGCCATACGACGCTTTGAAACTTTCTGCCCCCACTCCAATCTTGTCCTGGGCAAACCATGAGCTGGGTCCAGAAGAAATCAAGATGGCAAAAACGTGGCCTCACTGCCGTTCGTGTTCAAGCATGTGGCCCTGATGCCTGATGTTCACCTGGGCAAGGGCGCACTGGTTGGCTCCGTGATTGCGACTAAGGACGCGATCATGCCAGCTGCTGTCGGCGTTGATATCGGCTGCGGCATGTGCGCGATCAAAACTCCCTTTGTTGCTAATCAACTGGAGGGCAAACTCAAGAAGATCCGCCAGGACATTGAAGCTGCCATTCCCGTTGGCTTCAACGAGAATAAGGACGTTGAGAAGTCTATGACCAATTGGCAGGGTTGGCGCACGTTTAAGGAACTGCACTCCGGGGTGAAAGACCTGGACAAGAAAGCGATGAAGCAAATGGGGTCACTTGGGGGCGGCAACCACTTCATTGAAATTTGTTTGGACACTGAGGATCAGGTCTGGCTGATGCTACATTCTGGCTCCCGCAACATTGGCAATATGCTGGCCCAGTGCCATATCAGCACCGGCAAAGAACTGGCAAAGCTGGCAGGCAACAAACTCCCTGATCCTGATCTGGCTTATTTTGTCGCGGGTACGCCTGAGTTCGATGCCTACTGGCGTGACTTACAGTGGGCACAGAACTACGCCCGCGTTAATCGTGATGTGATGATGGCACGGGTGCAGCGGATTGTGGAGCAGCACTTGGCAGGGGGAAAGCCGATCAAGCCGTTGCTGTCGGTTAACTGTCACCACAACTACGCTGAACAGGAAGTCCACTACGGCGAGGAGGTGTATGTCA
The DNA here is from genome assembly GCA_012034055.1 of Leptolyngbyaceae cyanobacterium RU_5_1. GTDB lineage: Bacteria > Cyanobacteriota > Cyanobacteriia > Leptolyngbyales > Leptolyngbyaceae > JAAUSG01. The sequence goes on from JAAUSG010000136.1 coordinate 11,377, forward strand.
CTCGTAAGGGTGCCGTGCGTGCCCAGGAGGGCGATTACGGGATCATTCCTGGCTCAATGGGTGCAAAGTCCTACATTGTTAAGGGCAGGGGCAATCACGAAAGCTACTGCTCGTGCTCCCACGGAGCGGGTCGTGCTATGTCTCGCAATAAGGCGAAGCATCACTTCACGCTGAATGACTTGATCCAGCAGACTGAAGGGGTTGAGTGTCGCAAGGACAGCGGTGTGCTGGACGAAATTCCAGGTGCCTACAAGTCCATTGATCAAGTAATGGCAAACCAATCTGATCTGGTAGAAGTGGTGGCGACCCTGAAGCAGGTGATCTGCATCAAGGGTTAAGAGATTTCTGAAAATAAAGATACCCACAGCGGTAGGGGCAGGTTTAGCCATGATTCAATTATTCCATCAGTGGATTAATTACAAAACCTGTCCCTAAAGGTATTTTGGTTGCTGGAAATCAGCTTAATGGATATCCAAATCGTTGATCTGTTAAGGGCAGATTTTGCTAATGAATCATCAGTGAGTCTAAGGGTTTGTCGGCTAAATTCGCTCGTACCAAAGCCAGAGTTATTGTTTGGAGTTTCCTGGTCATAACGCCGCGCTCGCTCAATCACATCTGCATAATTCTTCAGTTTTCACCGTAGTAATCCTTAACAGCCCCTTGTTTAGCTCTTAAGGATTAGCCCCCATGAATATCAAGTTCTTGAGCATCGCTTACTCTAGTCTGGTTTGTCTAGGATTGCTTACCCTGATACAACCGTCTACGAATGCGCAAAGCCCACGCTTCGTAGATGTCTACTCTCTTTCCGATGCTCAATTAGATTCCGAATCGTCTACCTGTAATGATGCTGTCAAAAAGTACACCTTTTCCAACCTCAACTCCACGGCCGCCAAAGAAGGACTCCCAAAACGGCGCAGGGGAGGTGGGAGTCGAGTTAAATAGTCCTAATTCCTCGATTTGTTGACGACACGCCAGTTCTGTATGCAGTGCTTCAGTCAGCCCTGTGACCGCCAACTTACTGGTTGTGTCAGGTGACAGATCAGGAAGTGGAAGCTTACCGCCAACGGAGCCGATGTTGACGATGGTACCCGTATCCCCAATGTGTTCACCTGGTCTGGATCTCGGACATCAGCGGGAATGGCGATCGCGGCATGGTGTAAACTGCGTAGTTCTTGAGGCAACGCCTGCAGGCGATCGTTTTGACGAGCGGCAAGCACAACGTTATAGCCTTTGTGGGCAAACAACAATGCGGTTGCTTTGCCAATCTCTTGCGATGCGTCGGTAATGAGTACTGTAGGATCCATGAGAGTTGCTGAGTGAGGGTGACGCTTTCCAGTGTGGGCAGTCATCCCCAGCTTGCCGTCTAACCTATGTTTAGATCTTTGGAAGCTCCCAACTGGCAACTCGTCAAGGGTGTATCGACTGCACGTCTCGAAAAAACCACTCTCCTTTCTCAGATCAATGGCAAAACAACGGTCTCAGCTCAGGATTCTCCTGCTCCAGATTCGGGACGACGAGTTAACTCGGTTGGAGGAGTTTGATGAATTTGTGCGCTACAGTTGCCTGGAACCGCAGCAGTTTACAACCCTGAATGTTTTTAAGTCACTGGAGTTTAAGTCAACCGATGTGGATGGCTATGATGCGCTCTTCATTGGTGGCTCCAGTGATGCCTCTGTTACTCAGCCAGACGTGTATCCGTTTGTTGAGCCGACCAAGCGCCTGCTCATCTATTGTTTACAGCAAAACCTTCCTGTCTTTGCATCCTGTTTTGGCTTTCAAGCAGCGGTGGAGGCGCTGGGCGGCAAGGTGATAGTGGACAAGGAAAACATGGAAATTGGCACCTATCCGCTCTGGCTAACTGAGTCGGCTAAGGATGATCAATTATTCCATGATCTTCCAAATGGATTTTGGGCTGTTTGTGGGCATAAAGAGCGGGCTGTTTCGATGCCTACAGAAGCGATTCTGTTGGCGGCTTCGGATCGCTGTCCTTACCACGCTTTCAAAGTGTTGAATAAACCCTTTTATGGATTTCAGTTTCACCCAGAAGTGGATGTTAAGGACTTAGTGAGTCGGATTACTCGGTATCAAAGCCGCTATTTGGATAGCCGCGAAGATCTAGACAGTCTTTTGCAGGATTTGAAAGAGACCCCGATCGCCAATCAACTCATCAAAAAATTTGTCGATCGCATTCTGCTGGCTCAATAAACTTACCTGACAAATTGTGATCTTGATCACTCCAGATATCCTGATCAATCACACCTTTCTGGAAACCTTTGTCATATCAGGGATTGTCGAATCTCACCGTTTTCTCAGGTGTTTCTCACGTCAGGAATAGAGTGTATCCGAGATGATGTAAGTAGTAAGACCAATGCCCCAGTCTAATCGGAGGTTCTTATGCAACGGAGTTCTGAATTTCCCCTCTTCTGTCAAACCGCGATCGCAATCTTTGGCTTCCTGCTCTTGATTTCTCTGGTATCTGGATTTTCTACCTCCAAGAGCATATTGCACACTGCTTCAGCTGCATCGGCCGAAATTGCAAAATAGTTCAGATTAAAGTTCTATCTTCACAACTTCTACACTTTCTTGTCCTCTACTTAAAACGTGAAGAAGGTGATTCACTGATAACAATCTTCAACGCTCCTCTTGATGTGCTACTATCTCGCTTTGGTAGGTGTAATGAGGATCTAATGATGTATCAGTGAGTTAGCTCTCCCCCAGCTAACCAGGAGGTTTTCCTATGCGCCGGAGTTCTGAATTTCCCCTCTTTCTGCAAACTGCTATTGCACTCTTTAGCTTTCTGCTTCTAATTACTCTTCTTTCTTCAGTCATTGCACCAAAGGGCAGTTTCCAAAGCTCATCCACTACCCTAAACAAGGCTGAGAGCCTCCGTGCTTCAGCCGGGGGATGAAAGCGAACCAGAGTGAGCTTCGTTCCGATGTTGTTTGGGTAGGCGAGCGCTTTACGGTTCATACTGGCAAGGTTGTCATACTGAAGTGGATCCAAGCAGTTAGACAATTTTGAGGGATCTCTAAGCTCTGAAAATTGAGATCCTGATGTCCTGATTCAAGCCTTTTAACAACCTATTCGCTGCTCCCAATACACAACTTCTGGAGTG
>JAAUSG010000382.1 GCA_012034055.1 Leptolyngbyaceae cyanobacterium RU_5_1
AGGCGGTGGTTGTAGTTCCTGTGCAGCAGAAATTGAGGACTTGATCAACGCTATGCAACAAGAAAAGCTGTCACCACCACACGAGTTGCCGCAGAAATTGCGACGACTCAAGCCCAAAATCGCCCCCTCACTTCCGTACAAAAATCGGTTTGATTCAAGCTGTTTTACAAGAGGTGCGCCCTGTCCTGCTTGCCGATGGTGGTGATGTCGAACTCTATGACTTGGAAGGCGACATTGTCAAAGTTGTGCTGAAAGGTGCTTGTGGCTCCTGTGAAAGCAGCACGGCAACGCTCAAAAATGCGATCGAAGTTCGGTTACGAGAACGTGTTTTATCCAACCTGGTGGTTGAAGCAGTTGCATGAAATCTCTGTTGTTTCAAGTTTCTCCAGTTGGGCGATCGCCCCCTGCTGCGATTGATTCCAACTCCCTAACCTCGGTCAGCGTCTCAATCGCTGATCAACCACCCCTCAAACTCCAAAGGAGATACTTCCATGACTGACGAAAGCATTAGACAAATCGCCTTCTACGGCAAAGGTGGCATTGGTAAATCCACCACTTCGCAAAACACGATCGCTGGGATGTCTGAACTCGGTCAGCGTGTCATGATCGTCGGCTGTGACCCCAAAGCAGACTCTACCCGCTTGATGCTCCACAGCAAAGCTCAAACCACCATTCTGCACCTGGCAGCCGAACGCGGCGCAGTTGAAGACTTGGAACTGGAAGAAGTATTGCTGACGGGCTATAACAATGTTCGTTGCGTTGAGTCCGGTGGTCCTGAACCCGGTGTCGGATGCGCTGGACGAGGCATCATCACTGCCATCAACTTTCTAGAAGAAAATGGCGCTTATGAAGACCTCGATTTCGTGTCTTACGACGTGTTGGGCGACGTGGTTTGCGGTGGTTTTGCCATGCCGATTCGGGAAGGCAAAGCTCAGGAAATCTACATCGTCACCTCCGGTGAAATGATGGCAATGTATGCCGCCAATAACATTGCTCGTGGTGTTCTCAAGTATGCACACTCTGGTGGCGTGCGTCTGGGTGGTTTGATCTGTAACTCCAGAAAGGTCGATCGGGAACTCGAACTGATCGAAACCCTGGCGCAGCGGCTCAATACCCAAATGCTGCACTTCGTTCCCCGCGACAACATCGTGCAACACGCAGAACTGCGCCGGATGACGGTCATTGAGTACGCTCCCGATAGCCAACAGGCAGATGAGTACCGCACCCTCGCCAAGAAGATCATCGACAACAAGAACCTCACCATCCCGACCCCAATCACAATGGATGAACTGGAAGATCTGTTGGTTGAATTTGGGATTCTGGGCGGCGAAGAAGAGTACCAAAAGGCAATTCAAGCAGGCACCAAAGCTTCCGCAGGCGTGGTCTAGTTAATGCGCTAAGTATTGCAAGGTGAATATTGCTCACCTTGCAATACTCCCTTCCTCCTCCTTACTCCATTCTTTACCTAGAGAGGCAGAATATGACACCTCCAGAAAACGCTACTCTTGAGACCACCGCACCAGAGCAAGAATTCACGATCGCAGAAAAAAAAGAACTGATTAAAGAAGTTCTAGAAGTCTATCCCGACAAAGCCAAGAAAAAGCGGGAAAAGCATCTGAATGTCTTTGAGGAAGGCAAGTCTGATTGTGGCGTGAAGTCCAACATCAAGTCGGTTCCTGGTTCAATGACCACCCGTGGCTGTGCCTATGCCGGATCAAAAGGCGTGGTCTGGGGACCGATCAAAGACATGATTCACATTAGCCACGGTCCTGTGGGATGTGGTTATTACTCCTGGTCTGGTCGCCGCAACTACTACATCGGCACCACCGGGATTGACTCCTTCGGCACGATGCAGTTTACCTCCGACTTCCAAGAGCGGGATATCGTGTTTGGCGGTGACAAAAAACTGGCCAAATTGATTACTGAATTAGAAGAACTATTCCCCCTCAATCGCGGCGTTTCCATCCAGTCTGAGTGCCCGATCGGACTCATTGGCGATGACATTGAAGCGGTTGCCAAAAAGGCTGCTAAAGAGATCGGTAAAACGGTCGTTCCGGTTCGTTGCGAAGGCTTCCGGGGTGTTTCCCAATCCCTCGGACACCACATCGCCAACGATGCCGTGCGGGACTGGGTTTTTCCTCAATACGACAAGGAGAAGAAAGCGGGCAACATCCCCGATGGCACCGAGTATGATGTCGCCATTATCGGAGACTACAACATCGGTGGAGATGCCTGGTCGAGCCGGATTCTGCTAGAAGAAATTGGCTTGCGCGTCGTGGCTCAATGGTCAGGCGATGGCACTTTGCACGAGATGATCAATACGCCTTCCGTGAAGCTGAATCTGGTTCACTGCTATCGCTCCATGAACTACATTTCCCGCCATATGGAAGAAACCTACGGGATTCCCTGGCTGGAATATAACTTCTTCGGTCCGACGCAAATTGCAGAATCGCTCAGGACGATCGCCGCTAAATTCGACGAAACCATTCAAGCGAATGCAGAAGCCGTGATCGCCAAGTACGAGGCACAAACCCAGGCCGTGATCGCCAAATATCGCCCTCGGTTAGAAGGTAAAACCGTTGCCCTGATGGTGGGGGGTCTGCGTCCCCGTCACGTTGTCCCCGCGTTCTACGACCTGGGAATGCGATTGATCGGCACGGGCTATGAGTTCGGTCACAACGACGACTACAAGCGCACCACGCACTACGTCGAAGATGGCACGTTGATTTATGACGACGTTTCTGCCTATGAGTTTGAGGAATTCATCAAAGAACTGAAGCCCGACCTCGTGGCTTCTGGCATCAAAGAGAAGTACGTCTTCCAAAAAATGGCGCTACCTTTCCGCCAAATGCACTCCTGGGATTACTCCGGTCCTTACCACGGCTACGACGGCTTTGCGATTTTTGCAAGAGACATGGATTTGGCACTCAACAGCCCCACCTGGAGCCTGATTGGTGCGCCGTGGAAAAAAGCTGAGGCGTAGATGGGGAGATGGGGAGATGGGAGATGGGACTGGGACGATGGGACGAGTAGGGAGCATGACACCGACACGCAAGGTAG
>JAAUSG010000137.1 GCA_012034055.1 Leptolyngbyaceae cyanobacterium RU_5_1
AGAGCACTCTTTTTGATGGTTTATAGCTCTTAAATTTATCTTGTTTGGGCTGAAAATTTTACCTATTTCAACTACTTAATAAAAAATCTGAGTAGCAGTAACACTACTCAGATCATTTATTTTTCAAACCATTTTTTCAGGATCTCTAACCCAAAAAACGACGCTAGACCACGTCTAGCTGGAATCTGGAGCTTTCCCTTAAGCAAAGCTCCAGGTCTGGACGTGGACAAGGTTTAGTTGATTGCTTTCTTCACATTATCTTTGATGTTTTCAACTGTGTGACGAGCACTCGCTTCGGCTTGCTTGGCTTTGCCTTCAGCTTTAGCTTGGGGATCTCCAGTCACTTCACCAATGACTTCTTGAATCTTACCTTCAACGTTTTTAGCTACTGCTTTTGTTCTATCTTCTAAGCTCATGATGGTCTCCTAAGTTTGTGACAACTAATTGGATGATTGTACTCGTTCAATATCCAATCATTGGATGATTGGATAACCGACACATATACTTTACTCACTTTATTTAGGTATTACACCCACCAGTAGAACGATTTCTACTAACCATCTTGTCCACCAATGGAATGATTTTTATTAGGCAAAGTTCGTCTGGAACTTTATTTCCTTAGTTAGATGTCTCAGGCAACTTAATCGGTCAAACTTGTCTATACTTTCTTGGTTGATGGATCAAAAACGGTATGCAATTACTTCGGATTATTTTGGCAGTTTTTCTCCCTCCTGTAGGCGTCTTTCTAGCCTACGGATTTAGCCCAACTCTACTAATAAACATTCTTTTGACACTTCTGGGTTGGGTTCCTGGCAGCATTCATGCCATTTGGGCGATCGCAAAGCATGAAGAAAAAATGGCTCTCCGTCGCAACGAAGAAGCTATTCGACCTTCGTAATCTATTTCAACTAATCAATCCAGAGCGTAATGCTAAAACAGCAGCTTGGGTGCGGTCATCTGCACAAAGTTTGTTCAATATATTGCGAACATGAGTTTTTACGGTTCCCAGCGAGATGAACAGTTTCTCCGAAATCCCGGCATTGCTGCACCCTTGTACGATTAGCTCTAAAATTTCCAGTTCCCGTTCTGTTAATGGGGAATTTTCTAGCAAGCGCTCATATTCGGGTTGCACAGCATCGATCACGATCGTTTTTGACTCAGCGGAAGCACTAACAGAACTTTGTCGCACTTGTTTCAGTACAATGCTAGCGATCGCCGGATCAATCCAACTATTCCCTTCGTAGGTCGTCCGGATTGCTTCAACCAATCTATCGATGTTAATGTCTTTCATGCAGTAGGAATCTGCTCCAGCGGCAAATGCAGCTAGCACTGACTCCTCACTATCATGCATGGTCAGAATCAGCACTTTAGTGATTTCTTCACTCTCGGCTTGAGCCTGCTTTAGCAGTCGCGTCAGCTCAATTCCGTCCATATCCGGTAACCCAATATCCACAACGGCAATATCGGGTTTGGTCGCTTCCAGCAACTTCAGCCCTTGTTCTGCATTTGCCGCCTCGCCGATGACGTGTATTCCGTCTTGACGCTGCAGCGATACCTGCAAGCCAACCCGTGTTAGGTCATGGTCTTCAATCAGAACAATGCCAATATCTGCCATCGTTTTAGATTCCGCAGCATAGCGGGTATGATCTGTAATCTGCATTATGAAAGATATTTGGCAGATTGTGTATCCACCAAGTCGTTGAATAAAAATTACATACCTTCTAGTAATGCTACGTGTCTATACGGGACATTAATTTTTATCACAGAAGATAACCATTCGTTGTTCGTTTTGACTAGCTTTCCTCGTCCTCGTCCCCTACCGGGCTAGAACGCTTGAAGAATTTACAGATTCCCCGCTTAGATACTCGAACAAACTGACAAAGTTCCTGCACCAATTCAGAGTCGAACTCTTCTTCTAGCCGATCGGCTGCTTGAGACACATTTAACCCAGATTGATAAAGCACTCCTAAAGCTTGCTTCAAAACACGCCGATCCTCGAGGCTAAAACCAGCGCGTCGTAGTCCCACTACATTCAAACCCATGATTGTGTTGGGACTGACGCTACGGGTAATGCAGAAGGGGAGCACGTCTTTTTGAACCGCAGATGCACCTGACATCATGGCTAGCCTGCCGATGCGAGTGAACTGATGCACCAGACAGTTACCGCTGATGAAGGCGCGATCGCCTACCTCTACATAGCCTGCCAACAAGGCTCCATTGGCAACAATCACCTTATTCCCCAGCTTGACATTATGCGCCAAATGGCTCTGTGCCATCAGCAGGCAGTCATCACCGACCTCTGTTATGCTACCCGCCTTGGTGCCACGATGAATGGTCACCCCTTCTCGGATGACACAGTTTGTGCCGATTCGGACGTAGCTTTCCTCATCCCGAAACGCCAAATCCTGAGCCAGGTCGCCCAATACAGCTCCCGCATGAACTCGACAGCCTGAACCTAAGCGGGTGTAACGCAAAATCGTTGTGTGGGGACCAATCACACAGCCATCCCCAATCTCCACATCCCGCTCGATGTAGGAGAAGGCACCCACTGTCACGTCTTTGCCCAACTCAGCTCCCGCTTCAATCACCGCTGTTGGGTGCATGGTCATCGATCAGTTCCTCGTCAATCCAAATAAACTCCCTTATCCTCATTGTTGAGGCGCTTAATGGATTATGAAAGGCATTGATTTAACTGTCAAAAGAAGAATTAGGTACGGTTGTTACTGGTCATTTGTCATTACCAATGACGAATGACGAATGACAGTCCAACGCCCCATTCTCACAACTCAAATGGGATTGCGATAGCCGTGTTCTATGGATTAGTGAACAGGCTGGGGTCAAAGTTGAGCGTAATGGTGTCGCGGGGTTGAGGACTGGCGACTGGTAAAGCCGCAGACCGTCCATTGTGATTTGAAGGGGGTTGGGTGGCATTCAGTATGGGGCGTTGTGCGGTGTTGGCGATCGGGGGTTCAGAATCATCACCTGGGTTTTGAACTGGTTTTGCAGCGCTGATGGTTTGCTTGGGTTCCGCGGGTCGAACCGTCACGTAAGACTCAACCGATTCTACTTGAGCGGTTGGATTGATCACTTCCCAGTTGGAGGCTGTTTTCTGCTTTAGTTCAAAGTGGAGATGAGAACCCGTAACACCTCCGGTGCTGCCGACTTTGCCAATCACCTGGCGAGGTCTGACGGCTTCTCCCTCTTTGACCAAAATCTCAGAAAGATGCGCATAGGCGGTTTGATACTTGCCGTCTGCGTATTCAACAATGATCAGGTTGCCATACCCACTTTCCCAATTGGCATAGCGAACCCAACCGGAATGGGCAGACAGCACGGGCATTCCTTCGGGAGCACCCAAGTCCACACCGGCATGGAAGCGGCGATCGCCATAAATCGGGTGAGTCCGCCAACCAAAACTACTGGTGAACGGCACAACCTGCGGCAGCGGATAGTAGAAGGCCGTATCCTGCGGATCTGGAGTGTAGTTCGGAATTCGTGGGGCTAATTCCCATACCCATTTTTCAGAGTTGCTGCCAACTCCCCATGCAGTTCCAGCGCACATCATCAAAACTGCACCAATTCCAAGGATCAAAGACTTTAGCTTCATTCGATTCTGCCACTGGGACTAGCTCAAAGCGTTGTTTAGACCATAAAGCGGGTCTGAATAGTTCAAGAGTACTAAAAAGTATACGCTATTAGTGCCTTGAGGAGTAGTTCGATTTAGAAATCAAGCTCACGACCGATGCTCTACTCGCCTACTCGCCCTATCAAGGCAAGCCACTTGAGGTGATCGCGATCACCTCAAGTGGCGATGCAAGCTGTAAAATTTTTGTGATACAAGAACATAACTTTGTTAGATAAGAAACACCGGATCGTATGACATAGCTCACACCTTGAGATGACGGAAAACACAGGATTTTGTGATACAGAACTAACTCACTTTGGCTGTCTTGGTTCATTACTAGAAGTAGCCAGAATGGATGAATGATCTGGGCTAGCTTGCTTCTCCCTGAAACGGAATTGGGTTTGTGCATTGATTGCCCAACTTTACAAAGTTCTATTCGCGAATGCCTTTGCTGATCGTTCTACGAGGCTTGTATGAATAGTACGATTGACTTCACTCCTGCCAACTTCAACGCTAGCGATCTAGCACGTCAGGATAGACCGTTTTTGATTGTTCTGCAGCCCAACGGTGACTTGAATCACACCAGTAGCTATAACTTTCAGAAAATGTTGGAAACGGCTTTAGAAAAGGTTTTAGACAGTGTGGTTGTCGATTTGCTGTGGGTGAATGCAACCGATTCAAAAGGAATTTCAGCTTTGGTTGCTGGAATTGAAAGAGCGGCAAATTTAGGCAAGTCCATCTCATTTCAGTCAATGGATCGATGTACACGAGCCGCCATGGATGCTGAGTTAGATCGTCAGCGAGAGATCCGATTTGGCCCCTGGAATGACATCTTTGAGGCGGATCTTGAGCGGTTCTTAGGCAATCCGTTCGTTAATTGATTCCGTCACCGCCTAACATGGATCGAAGCGGTGTTGAACATTAATTAACCTCAGCATGTCGGGCCCAACAGCAGATCCTGAAATAGTAGAGTCCATCACATACTTAGACCCATCACCGGGTGAATCGCAAACCCAGGCAGCATGGCTTGCCGTTTGCCCACAGCTGACCGCACCAGCGTCGAAACAGGCGATTCGCACCAGCCTAAAAGCGTCTACTTTAGATGGAGTGTTTGCAGCTATCTTCTCCAATGTGACTGGAGGAGTGTTGTTAAGCAATTTTTTGGTCGAGCTGGATGCCAGTCCGACCCAAATTGGCTTATTGGCATCCATCCCAATGTTGGCAAATTTAACTCAACCAATTGGGGCATTTTTGGGCGATCGCGTCACCAGTCGTCACTGGTACTGCTTCTGGATTTATAGTCCTGCCCGTTTGCTGTGGCTGTTTCTGGTCGCTGAAATTGCCTTTGCCAAATGGGGAACTGTGGATTCGCAAACGCTGGTACTGTGGACACTGGCGATCGTGCTGGTTAGCCACTTTTTGGGAGCGATGGGCAGTGCGTCCTGGCTGAGTTGGTTGGCAACTCTAGTGCCTCGCCGCTTACGAGGGCGCTATTTTGGAATTCGCAATAGCGCTGCCAGTCTAACGAATTTACTATCTGTGCCCCTGTTGGGTTGGATGGTTTCATCCTGGCGCGGCGGTTCCATTCAAGGCTATGGATTAATCCTACTGCTCGGCATCGTGACTGGCATGGTCAGCCTGGGCTTTCAGTTCTTGATGGTAGATGTGAATCCCCAGGTACAGCGCGAGAGTGCTGACGAGGTGAAGACTGGGGGAGATGAGGGAAATGAGGGAGATGAGGAAGTTCAAAATTCAAAATTCAAAATTCAAAATTCAAAATTCAAACCTTCTCTCGCCATCTTCCAAGATACTAACTTCCTATTCTTCCTGCTCTACCTCAGCTTCTGGATGTTTGCGGTCAATCTCAGTGCTCCATTCTTCAACATCTACATGCTGGATGATCTGGCGATCGACTTGCGGTGGGTGACGATTTACAACAGCCTGCAGTCCGGTGCAAATTTGCTCATGCTGGTGGTTTGGGGCAAACTGGCAGATCGCCTGGGGAATCGCGCCATTCTGCTGGGAGTCGGCGTATTGGTTGCTGTCACACCCCTGTTTTGGCTGGGAACGACAGCCAGCTCGCTATCGGTTTGGGCTTGGTTTCCACTACTGCATGTTTTGGCAGGGGGAACGTGGGCCGCGATCGACCTGTGCAATAACAATCTGCAGCTTGGCGTGGCTCCGGTCAGAAATCAGGCAACCTATTTTGCGATCGCGGCCGCTGTCTCTGGGGTTAGTGGTGCGATCGGCACAACCGCAGGCGGATTTTTGGCAGAGTTTGCCAACTATGGTGGAATTCCTGGACTGTTCGCGCTGTCGGCCGTTGTGCGCCTAGTTGCCTTGTTGCCTTTGGTCTTTGTGCATGAGCAACGCGGACAATCTTTGCGGCAAATGATGCAGGTGCTGTTTCCAGCACGGGCTACTCAACCGTTGACGGCGGATGAGGAGACAAGCGCTCGATAACATTTTGTCAAAACTGCCATGAAATGCTTCCCTGCACCGTCAGCGGTTCGCCTGGAAAAACGCGCAGGCGACTATAAACAATCAAGAGATAATTTTGAAGGGATGTTCGATTTCAAAGCAGGCTGAGAGTGAGTCATGAAGCGATCGGTGATCTGTCAAAGATGCTAGAGCCGTAAACAGTAAACAGGGCTGATAGCTGATAACTGAAAAATCCGGCACAATGAGGGCATGAACAACGTAGTCGATTACCTCCGCATTAGCCTCGTTGACCGTTGCAACTTCCGCTGTCAGTACTGTATGCCGGAGGGTGCAGAGATTAATTATGTGCTCCAGCAGGATTTGTTGACTCAGGATGAATTGGTAACGCTGCTGCGGGAGGTGTTCATTCCGGTTGGATTTACCCGATTTCGGTTGACGGGTGGGGAACCGTTGATTCGGCCGGGGGTGGTGGAGATTGTGCGGGCGATCGCACACTTCCCGGAAACGCAAGACCTGTCCATGACGACTAACGGCTTCCTGTTAGCGAACATGGCTCAGGATCTTTACGAAGCTGGGCTACGGCGCGTCAACATTAGCCTGGATTCTCTCAAAGCTGAGGTGTTTGACCAAATTGTGGGCGGCCGGGGGCGATCGCGCTGGCAGCAGGTCTGGAACGGGATTCAAGCTGCTTATCAAGTTGGGTTTAATCCCCTGAAGCTGAATGTGGTTGTCATTCCAGGGGTAAACGATGCAGAAGTGTTGGAGCTAGCAGCTCTGACGATTGATCGCGAGTGGCACGTCCGCTTCATCGAGTTTATGCCGATTGGCAATGACCAACTGTTCCAGGATCGCGGCTGGATTGACTCCGAAGAATTGCGCTGCCGTATTCGTGCCCACTGGGGGCTGACGGAAGGGCAAGTGCGCGGCAATGGACCGGCCGATGTGTTCAAAATTTCTGGCGCAAAAGGCACCCTGGGCTTTATCAGCCAAATGTCGGAATGCTTCTGCGATCGCTGCAACCGGATGCGCCTTTCTGCGGATGGCTGGCTGCGCCCTGCTTACTGAATGAAACCGGACAACTCGATTTGAAAACAGGTTTGCGATCGCGGGTTTCATCAAATGAGTTGCGCCAGCAAGTGCAGGAACTACTAGCGCTCAAAGCTGAAATCAATTACAAACAGCGAAATTCCGGTGCCACAACCGGAATTTATTAGCCGCACGATGTCTCAGATTGGGGGATGAGTACCAGATCCCCGACTTCTTAATCGGTGTTAGTCAACAACCAGCGTATCAGTAAAGAAGTCGGGGATCTGCCTACCCCTCATTGCTAGAGGTTGTTGCGGCGTGCCGGTTGCTTGCCTTAACTGGCTTAGAACGCTTGACAGGTTTCGCTTTGGATGTACCACCTGGTGCATTGCGATCGAACGATCTGCTGCGCGGGGTTGTCTCTTCTGCGTAATCGCCAGCGTCCTGGTTCGCACGCATCCAGGACGGACGGGTCTGGTCGTAGGCCATTTGCAGAGCGGCAGCGGCGATCGCATGGGGTTCATACTCTTCTGATAACCGGGCCACGATCGGCAAGAAGGATGCCATCCGTTCGCCTGCCAGTGCCTCTCGCAACTGTGCTTGAAGTTTTTCGAGCTGACGGGCTTCGATTTGAGCACGGTTAGGAATGGAAGTAATTTCTAAGCGTTGACGAACGTGGTGCTCAATGTCCCGCAGCTTGCGCCGGTCTAAATTATGAACCAGCGAAATAGCGGTGCCTTCCTTGCCCGCGCGGCCGGTACGACCAATCCGGTGGACGTAATTTTCAACGCTGTCGGGCAAATCGTAGTTGATCACATGGGTGAGGTCATCGACGTGAATACCTCGGGCCGCAATGTCGGTGGCAACCACCCAACGCACCTGGCGCTGGCGGAAGCGCAACAGTAAGCGTTCTCGCTGAGTTTGGCTGAGATCACCGTGATACTCGTCTACGCTGTGTCCAGCAGCCTGGAGTAGCCCCGTCAGTTCAGCGGCAGCTTTACGGGTGCGAACAAAGATCAGCGCGGATTCGGGATCTTCCAGTTCCAAAATCGGCAATAAGGCACGGGCTTTGGTCCAGCCGCGTGGCACCATATACGCAACTTGATTGATGCGGGTAGGAGCTGCTTTGGGCTGTTCAACGGTGATGGTCACGGGCGATCGCAAAAACTTAGTGACGAGCTTGCGAATCGAAGGATCCATCGTTGCCGAAAAGAATGCCGTCTGCCGCTCGGTGGGAGCCTGGTTGAGGATTTTTTCCACATCCTGAATAAAGCCCATATTTAGCATTTCGTCAGCTTCATCCAGTACCAGCCAGTTCACCTGATCCAGTTTCAAGCTGCCGCGGCCCAGTAAGTCCAGTACTCGGCCGGGTGTGCCGACGACAATCTGAGCACCTCGTTGCAAGCGGGAAATTTGCGGGTCGATCGCCTGTCCACCGTAAATCGTGACCACGCGCAGTCGGCGATCGTCAATAAAGCCCCGAATGGCTTGACAAACCTGCAGTGCCAACTCGCGCGTTGGGGTCAGGATCAGCGCCTGAACCGCCGGCAATTTCATATCAATGCGCTCAAGGATGGGCAGCGAGAACGCGGCCGTTTTGCCAGTGCCCGTTTGAGCCTGACCCACCACATCTCGCCCGGAAAGCAGATGGGGAATAGCCTGCGCCTGGATTTGGGTTGGGGTGGTAAACCCAATTGACTCCAGATAACGAGTACGGGTTTCGGAAAGTCCAAGACTATGGAACGAAAGGGTCATCGAATCTCCTGTGGATTGAAATCAAAAATTTACTCAGAAGGATGTGTCAGGATATACCTGATACAAATGGCCAGAAATCATAGCTCACTTATGGGACGACCAGGGGCTGCCCCTGGAACAGGTCGGCTGGTGTCACAACCTGTCCATAGAGGTCGTATACGTCAGCAGCATCAATGGCAACGGGAATCAGGGAACCTAAACTTGCGTGTCCCGACACATACACCAGTCCATCGACCTCTGGGGAGAAGCGGGCCGAACGACCAATCAACTCTCCCGTGTCAGGATTCTCTTGTTCAATTAGCACATTCACGACCTTGCCGATTTGCAACCGATTCTTGTTCAGCGAGATCGGTTGCTGAATTTGCATCAATGCATCCCGCCGAGCCTCTATCACTGACGGCGGGATCGGGTTTGGCAACTCGTAAGCTGGTGTGCCGTCCTCTGGCGAGAAGGTAAATACGCCAACATGGTCAAACTCATGACGTTGCACGAACTGCAGCAAATGCTCAAAATGCTGATCGGTTTCGCCTGGAAAACCGACGATAAAGGTTGTTCGCAACACCGCATCGGGGATCGCTGCTTTAATCCGCTCAATAATCTGGTCGTTTACCTGACCCTGCCAGGGACGATTCATGGCCCGCAACACCTCTGGGTGAGAGTGCTGCAGCGGTAAGTCGAGGTAAGGCAAAACATTGGGGGTTTCCTGAATGGCGGCAATCACATCAACCGTCAAGCCGGTGGGATAGGCATAGTGCATCCGAATCCAGGGCACATCCACCTTGCCAAGGGCACGCAAGAGGTCTGCTAATCTGGGTTTGCCGTAAAGGTCAATGCCGTAGTTGGTGGTGATTTGGGAGATCAAGATGATCTCCTGGACACCTTCGGATGCCAGTTGTTCCGCTTCCGCCACGATCGATTCAATCGGGCGCGATCGCTGGTTGCCTCTCAAGTGCGGAATAATGCAGAAGGCACAGCGGTAATCACAGCCTTCGGCAATGCGAAGATAGGCAACGCCCTCCGTCGTTGTCCGGTAGCGAGGCGTCGTTTCGTCGGCAATATAAATGGGTTCTGGGGAAACCTCTTTGACCTGTTCCCCCGCTTCAACTCGTTCAATCACACTCACAATCTTGTGGTAGTCACCCGTTCCCACCAGCGCTACCGCTTCTGGTAACTCCTCCAACAGCTCTTCCTGAAAGTGCTGCGCCATGCAGCCGGTAATCACAATTTTTTTGTCGGCTTCGGCTAGCTCCACAAGCGTGCGAACCGACTCTTCCCGTGCGGCTTGAATGAAGCTGCACGTATTCACAATTACATAGTCCGCGAGTTCCTCGTTCGCGTCCACATCGTAGCCCGCTTGAACGAGTAGTCCGAGCATGTGCTCTGTGTCGATTCGATTCTTTTCGCAGCCGAGATGAGAGATGGCAATCGTTGGCTTGTTGCCCATGAAGGTTAGGTTCAATTCGTGAGAAGGGTGTCGTGATTAGCGATCGCGATCGCGACGGAACATTCCCCTCGCTTCAAACCCAGTAGCAGAAATGGTATGGCTGCTGCCCAGTGCAATCGCCCAGGTAGACATCTTAGACCACGTCCAGCTCAGAATCTGTAGCTTTCTTTTAAGAAAAACTCCAGGTCTGGACGTGGACAAGGTGTTAGATCAATGCGAGATCCAAAACCTGACAGATCAATCTTTTGGTTGGAAAAACTGACCTGAAGTAAGAAGTCCACTGTTCGTAGAACATCTTAACGCAAAAACAGTAAGTATTACGATATTTTACAAAACCAAATTCTTGATTTCCAAAAATCCGCATCGGGGAAGGGGCGGTTTTCTCGCTGTAGGTGGAAGAACGGACTTTCTATACTGGAATTAGACAGACTGGGATTTAGAACAATTGCAGGGAGAAGGACGGGTATGACCCCGAATCCAAACATTATGCGGGCAGTTGAGCGCCTGGACTATCGCGTCACTGTGGGTGACGTAGCTGCGCAGGCAGGTCTAGACGTGAATTTAGCTCAACAAGGGTTGCTGACATTGGCCTCAGAGGCGGGTGGACACCTTCAGGTTGCCGAGTCGGGTGAAGTTGTTTATCTGTTTCCTAACGATTTTCGAGCGGTTCTGCGCAACAAATACGTGCGATTACAGCTCAAGGAATGGTGGGACAAGGTTTGGCGAGTGTTGTTTTACCTGATCCGGATTTCCTTTGGGATCGTTTTAATCACCTCCATTTTGCTGATCTTTGTCGCCATCTTCATTATTTTGATTGCTGCCAACTCCAGTCGCGATAACGATAGTGATTCGGGCGGCTCCATTTCAATGCCCAACATCTGGTTCGGTCCCGATTTCTTCTGGATCTTCTATCCCAACTACGACGACGATCGCCCCTATCAGCAGCGGCGATCGCGCTCTGGCGAAAAGCCATCCATGAATTTTTTGGAGTCCGTCTTTTCCTTTCTGTTTGGGGACGGAAACCCTAATGCTGATTTGGAAGAGCGACGCTGGCGAACCATTGGCACCGTCATCCGCAACAATCGGGGAGCCGTTGTTGCCGAGCAAATTGCTCCCTATCTGGACAATCTTGGGCAGGGATATGCCAAAGAGTACGAAGAGTACATGCTGCCCGTGCTGACTCGCTTCAATGGCCGCCCAGAAGTGAGCGAAGACGGCGGCTTGGTTTACCATTTCCCGAACTGCAAGCAACGGCTGTCGAGAAGCAGGTTCAGTCTGTCTCGGCGTATCTGAAAGAGTTTTCCTGGCGGTTTAGCCAGGCAACCTCTGGACAATTGATGCTGGCGATCGGGCTGGGTGGACTTAACTTAGTGGGCGCATTGGTCTTGGGCAAACTGCTGGCAGGCGGAGTAGCCGCGCAACTGGGTGGACTGGTTGCCTTTGTGCAGGCTATTTATTGGGTGCTGCTCGGTTATGGCATCGCGTTTCTGGCAATTCCGTTGATCCGCTATCTGTGGATTCAATGGCGGAACCAGAAAATTGACGCCCGTAACCAGGTGCGGCAAGCCCAGGCAATCCAGCTCAACGAAGCTGATCAGGCACTACAGAACAAAATTGCCTATGCCAAACAGTTCGCCGCCGAAACCTTCATTGGGCAAGACGACCTGGCGTACACCACCGAAAGAGATTTGATCGAGCAAGACATTGAGCAATCTGACAAAATTGATGTCGAGTGGCAGCGTCGCCTGAATCAGGGGCAGTAGGCAACTAATCACCACATCGTAGTGAAGGGAGACGACTTCACAGGCACTAATGATCCGAATGAGATTGTCGCGATCGGTATGAGCAACAGTTTCATAGCGATTGGGTAGCTCAATCATGCGATCGTCTAAATATGAAGCAGCAAAGATCAGGGCTTGCCGAATATCTTCGTCTTCTAATTCTGGAAATTCTTGATGGAGTTCGTTGCGATCGGGATAAGTTGCTAGTAGCTCAATTACCCTGCGAACAGTAAGACGAAGATTACGAATACAGGGCTGCCCATTCATTCGATTGGGATTGCGTTGAAGTTTATTGGGGTTTCTGGAATAGGAGAAGATTACTTCATGTCCGGCTTTTGCCCAAAGTTTGCCTAAACAACCACCCATATTTCCTGCACCTACGATCGCAATTTTCATGAGGGTATTTATCCTGCAACTATTGACTAGAACTGGGCAACATCATTGCGACTGTTTTTTCTAGCGCTTTAGGATCGCGAAGCAACTGTGCTGCCATTTGTTTCGCCTGTTCTCCTGGGTAAACCTCCTCAGCGCCATCAATCACAGCCTGAAGAGCATCACTAACCACCTCTTCCGGCGACACTTTCGGATCAGGATAGGACTTGCCCATACCAATATCAATTGTTGCAGGCAAGACTGCAATCACCAGGGTTCTTTGCGCTGCTAGCTCAGCCCGCACTCCCTGAGTCAACGATAGGGTAGCGGCTTTGGACGCACTATAACTGCCATTAAAAGGCAGATTGACTCGCGCTACCATCGACACCATATTGACGATCGCGCCACCACCATTCTGTTTCAGCACAGGGGCAAACGCTCGGCACATCATCAAAGTTCCGAAGTAGTTCACCTCAATTTCCATTCGGGCATGAGAGCGATCGGGTGCAGCAATTAACCCTTGGTTAAAACCAACTCCCGCATTGTTGATTAGCAGCGTAACATCCTGACATTGCATAGCTGCCTTGATTACCGATTGCTCATCTGTAATATCAAGGGAAATCGGAATAACTAGGTCGGGATAGCTCGTTACCAGTGGCTCCAATGCTTTTGGGTTCCGAGCACCAGCATAAATTTTGGTAGCCCCTTGAGATCGCAGTGCTTGCACATAATATTGACCCAAGCCTCCATTTGCCCCAGTGACTAGGGCAACAGAATTTGTAACGTCCATAAGTTTCTCTCAGTGCTTATAAGCCTATAAAATCCCGCCATTTAGCTGAATGGTCTGTCCGTTCACCCAACGCGCCTCCTCAGAAGCCAGAAAAACAACCACATCGGTAATGTTTATCGGCTGTCCTAACCGCTCCAGGTGAGTGTTCGGCGATCGCCTGCCCAACTCCTCGTGATGCCCCAATAACCAGCGCTACTTTTCCTGTCAACGACGATATGTACTTGTTCCAAATAAGCTAACGATGGAAGTCGGTCAATAGCCAATGTATAGCGCCACCGCCTTTTTAGGAAGTACTTACTTTTTTGTTAGTATTATGAATCTGTAGAGTATCAACTCTCATGCAACCCGAAACAACTGACAATACATTGTTTGTGCAAACTACCCTCAGTGTTTTGGGTGGCAAATGGAAGCTGTTGATTTTGTGGCATCTCAAAGATGGCGGTAAACGCTATAGCGAGCTGAATCGGTTAATTCCTGCAATTAGCGAGAAAATGCTGATTCAGCAGTTGCAGGAGCTAGAGAAAGATGAAATTGTGAGCCGCAAAACTTTATCAGTAATGCCTCCCAAAGTTGAATACTCTTTCACAGAGTACGGCAAAACACTAATTCCCATTTTCAACCTCTTTGTGAGTGGGGACAAACACACCTAAAGCGAATGAATATATAAGAGCTACTCAGTGAAGTTCTCAAACAGCTCAAAGTCAAATGAAGGCACACCAAGATAAACGCCTCGGTTGGACAGCATAACGTTCCGCTTCACCCGCCGCAGATAAACTTCCGATCCCAACTGATAGCTCTCGGCGGTCGGGTGCAAGCGGGTTGTGTACGCCCAGCATGGGCGTGAGTTCCCCCAAAGCGCTAGTCTTGATGATTCGACAACACATACGCCAATACTTCGCCCGTCTGATGGTCAATTGCGTGCCACAACCACTGCTGCTGTTGGTTTGACCCTACGTAACTCCACATTTCATCGGCTTCTGCCTCCAATCCTCCCACTGGCAGAGTTTAACGATCGTTTTAGTCGGTTCAAGTTCTGCTAATCGCGCTTCATTGACGGCTTTGAGATGACGAGCTTTTTTTAATGTTTCTGTCACGGTCGTGCGACTAATCTTGAGAACTCGAGCCGTATCACGAATCCCACTGCCGTTGACGGCCATATCGGCAATTTGTTGCTTCACATGGGCAGATATCCTCGGTAGGTGTAGTGGCGA
>JAAUSG010000138.1 GCA_012034055.1 Leptolyngbyaceae cyanobacterium RU_5_1
CGCTGGTGGGGTTTGAGAAAATGGGGAGCGCTGGCGCGCACGGGAGCGTATCCGTTTGACCGCGATCGCGAAGGGTTGGTGCTGGGAGAGGGCGGAGCCGTTTTAGTCCTGGAGTCGGAAACGCTAGCACGCCAGCGTTCAGCTAAGGGGTATGGGCAGATTTTGGGATTTGGGCTGACGGCAGATGGATATCATGTCAGTGCGCCGGAGTTGAAAAGTCGGGCCGCGATCGCGGCTGTTCAGCAGTGCTTGAGCCGCAGTGGACTGACACCCAGCGACATCCACTACATCCATGCCCACGGTACGGCAACTCAGCTCAACGATCGCAATGAAGCCCAGTTAATCCAGCAGTTATTTCCTGATAGTGTTCCCGTGAGTTCAACCAAAGGCGCGACGGGCCATACCCTTGGAGCGTCTGGAGCATTGGGTGTAGCATTCTGCTTGCTGGCCCTGAAACACCAATTGCTGCCGCCAACGATTGGGCTAAAACAACCAGACGTTGATCTGGATTTTGTTCGATCAACACGACCCGCCGCAATTCGACACGCCCTGTGTTTAAGCTTTGGGTTTGGGGGACAGAATGCGGCGATCGCGTTGGGGAATTATGTAAAATCCGCTTAAATACTGATCGTTTGTCCCTGAGACTGTTCGGCACCTGACATTTGACCCTGATCGTTGACCACGCTGTGCCCCATCCCCAAGGATGACCGTCTCGCATATGATGGTGCAGAGAGATTCAGATACGTTTATGATTGTCTGTCCAAATTGCAATCATCAAAATCCTGATGGTGCGCTCCAATGTGAGGCGTGCTACACGCCCCTGCCAGAAATAACAACTTGTCCCAACTGTGGTGCCACGGTTCAAACCGATGCCAGTTTTTGCGGTCAGTGTGGCTTTAGTCTGCGATCGGCCGCGGCCGCAGAGAATTCTGTAAGTTCTTCTGAAAATACTCCTTCATTCCCCTCTTCCTCCAATATTCCAGATTTAGTACCGCCAGATCCACTGGTCGTACCTGAACCCGTTACCCCAAGTTCATCCGCTGTGTCTTCTGAAATTTCCACACCTCCTGAACCTATATCTGCGACAGTTGCTCCTAATTCTGTGTTACCAACGCCAGAGCAGCCAGCATCCCCATTTGTAGAAACTGTTTCCACACCTCCATCTGCATCAGTAGAATCTAGAACTCAGCTGCAGCAGCAAACCGCTCGACTATTTCATGTTCAAACGAATACCTCCATAGAGCTGCCGCCAAGCTTGACCGTTGTCCATATCGGTAAACCCAATGACCGGATTCCACCCGATATTGATGTATCAGGATTTCCCAATTCTGAAATTGTCTCGCGGATCCATGCGGATGTCCGGCTTGAGGGAGATGCCTACTACATCGAAGATGTGGGTAGTTCTAACGGGACGTATATCAATAACCTGCCATTGGCGATGGGGAATCGGCATCGCTTGAGACCGGGCGATCGCATCGCCCTGGGCAAGGGAGACAAAGTGACATTTCTATTTCAGCTTTCGTAAATCGACAGATTTGAGCTAGCTTAGGGACAACGAATTCCTGAATTGGGAAATCCACTAAAAATCGTCGCCAATTATTATCCTTTTCTTGGCACTGACGATTCCCGGTCTATGACATTTCATCCGCAATGTCTGCCTCCGGACAAGTCGTCTGAGCAACGTCTCAAAAGCAACGTAGGATAGAAACAAGCTTTTAACAGTAGAAGTTTGGTCTACGGCTGATAACTCAGGCTTTACACTGCCAGCGTGATTACTCTGACCTTGTTGCATCCAATGCAGTCAATCCCTGTTCAAAGCTGGACCTTTGAACAAGAGTCGATTATTCGGATTGGGCGATCGACTGATAACCACGTCATCCTCTACAGTGCCGTGGTTTCCCGTCATCATGTTGAAATTCGCAAGATTGATTCGGGTTGGGAAATTGTCAACTTGGGCGCGAATGGAACCTATGTGGATGGTCGGCGAATTACTCAGGTTCCGGTTGAAGATGGGGTGATCATCCGGTTAGCCCGATCAGGTCCAAATGTTCAGATTCATCTTGGTTCCAAATCGGCTGAACCAGCTCGTGATTTGGATGGCGAGAGCACAGTCGGTCAACGCGCTAACCAGGAAACTGAGCCTCCTGCAGTTGTGCAGTCGCCACCCTCCGAATTCGATGAAGTGGCGGTTTCTGATTCTTCTCCCCATTCTGCCCCGATCCGTCAACCCAAAACGGGACTGAACCGTGTGACCAGTCATACAGGATTGTCCCAAAGTTCTTCTCCACTGCACATAGCTGTTGATAAGGATGGCTGGACAGTTCCAGATACTGCTGCCAATGAACAACACGAGTTATCAGAGTGTTGTCATCGGTATATCGATTCTGATCAACTGTTTTGTTTAGATTGTGGCAAGCCACTGCGAATTTTGGGGACTGTTGGGGAATATAGGGTTGTTAAAACGCTGGAACAGGATGACCTTGGAGTGACTCAGTTAGGCTGGCAGGAGGGTCAAACCTTTGTTCTGAGAACTCTAAATCCAGGCTGGGTTAATGATGTTGAAACCGTAGAACAGTTTCAGCAAGAGGCAGAGCATTTTCTGCACCTCAATCATCCGGTTTTACCCCGATTTGTCAAGGTGTTTATGCATGCAGGGCAACCCTATTTGGTGATGGAACCCGTCTATGGTCCTACCTTACAACAGGTCGCCCAGAATGGCGAGATCGCCCAGAATGTCGCGATCGCTCATATCCTTACCCTCTGCGATCTGCTGGATTATCTGCATCAACAAACTCCGCCGATTGTGCATCAAGACATCAAGCCCGAAAACTTGATTCAACGTCCCCCAACCGCTGCTGCCAAAATCGTGCTGGTTGGCTTGACTCCCTGCCGGTCTTTAATCACGGCTATCCAAAACGTTTCAACGGGTTACACCGCTCCTGAACAGCAGCACGGACAAGCGTTTCCCTCCTCTGATCTGTATGCGTTGGGACTCACGTTGGTGTATCTCCTGACTGGAAAACCACCCAACACCTTCTATGCGCAACGAGAACAAGGATTCCGCCTCTACCCAGAGTATATTCCCAATCTCTCTCCAGACCTGGTACCCATCCTGCGCTGCCTCACCAATCCAAACCCAGACGAGCGGTATACAACTGCCAACGAACTGGCAGCCGATCTGCTTCAGGTGACTTCAAAACATTAATCTTCATGATTTCCTGCCCATTCTTCGCGTTCTCTCACCAAGAATTTATGCCGTCAGACAATTAGAGAGATTAGGCTATACGTATGGTGTTGATCTTTAGAGATTAGCTCCTCATGCTTACCTCAGCGATCGAACGCTGCAACGGTCAGCGATCGCCGTGAGCATGTCAGATTTTTCTCAAGACCGCTATTCAGGGTACGGCTCCGGCTGACGAAGCTGGCTGATCAGTAAACGTTTCGTTAGCTGGACAAGAAAGCCAAGTTTTTAGAATCTATCGTAGGTTGGGTTGACGCAGGAACCCAACGCCCGTGTGGGTTACGACTTCGGCGTGAGACCTTCGGCTCGATCTCAGGTCGAAGCTCAGTCGAACGCTACCGCTTTTCTGGTCTGCCGGAACGGCTTGACCATCCTACAAATCATTAAGCCTACCTACTTAAACCTGAACCATCAACAGGGGAGTTAATCAAGCAATGCGGACAACGAGCAATCTCGTCAAAGAGGCGTGGGAGTTATTAGAAAAGTCGATTGTTTACTATCGAGAGCGTCCGGTGGGAACCGTTGCGGCGCGAGATCCCTATGTTGAAGCGCTGAACTATGACCAATGTTTCATGCGAGATTTTGTTCCCTGTGCGCTGCTATTTTTGATCAGCGGCAAGAGTGAGATTGTTCGTAATTTCCTGATTGAAACCCTGGCATTCCAGAGCAACGACAAGCAGATGGACAGCTTCAATGCTGGACTGGGGCTGATGCCAGCCAGTTTCAAAATCGAAACACGCGAGGGTGAGCAATATTTGCTGGCAGATTTTGGTGAACACGCGATCGGGCGGGTGACGCCGGTCGATTCCTGTCTCTGGTGGCTGATTCTGCTCAGAGCGTATGTCAAAGCGACGGGGGACATTGCTCTGGCGCATCAGCCGGAATTTCAGCAGGGCATGGTGCAGATTCTGAAGCTGTGTTTAGCCGATCGCTTTGATATGTACCCCACTATGCTGGTATCCGATGGCGCGTATATGATTGACCGGCGCATGGGAGTCTACGGGCATCCGCTGGAGATCCAGGCGCTGTTTTACGCGGCGTTGCGATCGGCGCGGGAGTTACTGGCCCCCGGTCGGCGGGGAGAGGTGTTCCGGCAGGTCGTCAGTCAGCGGTTGAGTGTTTTGAATTACCACATTCGAGAGTATTACTGGATTGATCTGAGGCGGCTCAACGAGATTTATCGCTACCGGGGTGAGGAATTCGGCGAGGCCGCCATCAACAAATTCAATATCTATCCAGAATCCATTCCCTACTGGTTAACGGAGTGGATTCCAGAGACGGGTGGATATCTGGCAGGCAACTTAGGTCCGGCGCAAATGGATTTTCGGTTCTTTGGTCTGGGAAATCTGATGGCAATTATCTCGTCGTTGGCCAGCGATCGCGAATCCCAATCCATTATGGACTTAATTGAGCAACGCTGGCAGGACTTGATCGGCTACATGCCGATGAAAATTTGCTTTCCTGCTGTAGAAGACCTGGAATGGAAAATCTTGACCGGCTGTGATCCTAAAAATGTCCCCTGGTCTTACCACAACGGCGGCAATTGGCCGGTGCTGCTCTGGTCTTTAGCCGCCGCCGCCCAAAAACCGGACGCACAGAACTGGGCTGGCGGGCGCTTGAGATTGCCGAACGACGGCTGAGTGAAGACGAGTGGGCAGAATACTACGACGGCAAAAACGGTAGATTAGTCGGCAAAGCTTCGCGCAAATTCCAAACCTGGACGATCGCCGGATACCTCCTCGCCCGCGAAATCCTGGAACATCCCCAACACCTCTCCCTGATCAGCTTTGATGAAGACCCTGAAATGCTGGAATGGCTCTACCAAATGCAAGAGTTACACCAGGCGTAATACAGCAGGTAATTAGGTGCAATGATTGTCTGAAACTCACGACATAGTTCATCTGCTACAATCCAAAATCCAAAATCCAAAATCCAAAATGGTATGACGTCACTATAACTGTCATCAGAAGGCTAACTCGTCTGGATTGACACCCAGTTCTCGAAGTCGTTGAGCCAATGCTTCTGCTCGTGCTTCCGCTCGTTCGGCGCGATCGCGCTCTGCCTCTGTCTCGGTTGGCACCCAATTCCCCTGACTGTCATACCAGCGCAACCAGTAGCGTTCAATGCCCTGATACATTCCATGCCACAGCCCCAATCCCAGATTCAGCTCTGACATCCAAATTCGCTGATCAGGCAGGTCAAGTTCTCGGTAATGAGCGTTGTTTAACCCAAACGCACGCAGCTGATTCGTGTAGCGATCGAAGATGACATAGTAAGGCACCCGCAAAACTTGTTCGTAAACCTCCCATTTGGTCGGAGGTTGATCACTACCTCGTTCAGTTTGCCCTAAGTCCTCTTTTTCGGTTCCGGGAGACAGCAACTCTACCACCACAAAGGGATTGACCCCTTCTTGCCAGATGACGTAGCTCAGGCGGATGTCCTGTTGCCTATAGAGTCGAGATACACCCACGACGGCAAACCAGTCGGGTCGCTTGCACCACCGTGGATGGCGCACGTCATAGTAGAGGTTCAAATCACTCGCGGTATAGATTTGATCGGTGAGAGAGTCTTGCAGTCGAAAGGTCGCACTCAGGAGTTGGGGCTGTAAATCATGAAATTCGTCGGGCAAACCAGGCTCCTCCGGACTCTCGCTGGGTAGGTCATACATCGTCGGCAGCGTCTCTGCTGGAGGACGAGGAGGATCTGTTTGCTCAACCAGATACTGGTCGTTTGCGATCGACATTGGAGATTGCCTACTGGTTCTGTTTCGGTTCTCTTTTACACAGATAGCCCATCACAGGTAATTTTTTCTGGCAAGGCTCTGCAATCAGACGACCCTATCTAACAACGAATTGTCACTGAAATAAGCAAAAACCTCTGCCCAGATCCCCGACTTCTTCGGAGAAGTCAGGGATCTAAAACCTCTGCAATCAGACGATGCCTATCTACCAACCATTATCCCTGGCTGAGCAGTGCTCGGTCAGATTTCGTATAGCTCTAGCGGTAAACCATCCGGGTCTTTGAAGAAGGTGAAGCGTTTGCCGGTGAGGTCATCGACTCGGATCGGTTCGATCGCGATTCCCTGACTGGCTAACTCAGCAACCGCTTCATCTAAATTTTCGACGACAAAGGCCAGATGCCGAAGTCCGCAGGCTTCCGGGTTGTTGACGCGATCGGGTGGGTTGGGAAACGAGAATAGCTCAATTTGGGTGCTCTCACCCACCTTCAAATCCAGCTTGTAGGAATTCCGCGCCTCGCGGTAGGTCTCCTGGATAATTGGCAAGCCCAACAGCTCGACATAAAAATGCTTGGAACGAATATAGTCAGAGCAGATGATGGCAACGTGGTGAACGCCAGCAGTTTTCATAGCTAAATCACTGGCAGAATCACGCCTTCGCGGGCGAGTAGGCTGTTGGGAAATGCAGACTCGACCTGAGCTTCCACCTGATCTAGAAAGTCGTCGCTGTGATTGGGGTCGTGGTGAAAGACCACGAGTTTTTTCACATTTGCAGCTTTTGCCACCTTGACTGCTTCCTGCCAGGTTGAGTGCCCGTAGCCGAACTTGGGCGTTTTGGGATCGTGATATTCTTCGTCGGTGTAGCAGGCGTCGTAAATGAGAATGTTTGCATTCCGGGCAAGATGGACGACATTTTCGTCCAGGTGATCAGGGTAATGTTCGGTGTCCGTTGCATAAACGGCAGTGCGTCCCTGCCAGGTAATTCGGTATCCCATCGCGGTATTGGGATGATTCATCGAGCCTGTTTCGATGGTGATGTCTTCCAGTTGCATCACATCTCCAGGGAACAGGTTGTAGAATTTCAGGTCAGACTGCATGACCCGCATTGGGACTGGGAAATTGGGATGATTCATCTGACCTTGCAGGCGCTCTTCCATCGTTTCGCCCGAGGCGCGATCGATCCGTAGATGTGAAAGCAGTTGCCCTTAATAAACGCAGGGGCGAAAAAGGGAAAGCCCTGGATATGATCCCAATGAGAGTGCGTGAAGAACATGTAAGCCTCAACAGGCATCTGCCTTAACAATGTCTTGCCCAATACACGCAGCCCCGTACCCCCGTCAAAAATTAAGCGTTTGCCACCGACTCGCATCTCTACACAAGAGGTATTCCCACCATAGCGGACGGTTTCACTTCCAGGCGCCGGAATACTACCCCGCACTCCCCAAAACTGAATCACAAAGCTGGGAGAGGGAGTCATCCCTTGGGTTTGCTCACAAGCTGCCTCGGCATTAGGGGTGGATTCAAGCTCTGACATTGTTAATCACGTTCGCCTTTTCTAGCAGGTCTGAGTACCGATGGACTTGAAGCAGACGGTTTTGGTCATCCACAAGGACAACCGTTGGGGCATAGGTTTCCAAATCTTCTGAAGTCAGTTGAGCATAGGTCATAATAATCAGGCGATCGCTGGGATGCCGAGACGGGCAGCAGCTCCATTCAATTGAATTTCCCCTGAGCCAGCCGGAGCTGCAATGGCATACGTAATCAATCGTTCCCCATTGGAAATGTTGACAACCTGCACCTGCTCATACGGTAGAATTCCTGCAGCGCGCATCAGAAGCTCATCAATACTTATGCTACCCACATAGTTCAAATTGGCGGCAGTTAGCACACATTGATGGATCTTGGACAAGAGAAATGTACGCTGCATAGATTTCAAAGATGCTTCCTGTGGAGAAGAAGCATGTAATAGAACTGGTTAACTTACGATTACTCTATCAATACACTCTACACTTCCCATTCTGTATGCATTTAAAGAACTTCGACCGTACTGGGAAACCAGGAAAGCAATAAATTTTTACATCACTTGGAGGCTTAGAATTTAGATTCCCAAGCCTCCTCATCCATCACCCTTAATCGTTCAGCTTTTCAGACTTACTTGTTTGCTTTGATACATTGCTCAACCAATGGTATTACCTGATCAACATCTTTCCAACCTAGAATCTCAGTTACCTTTTTTTCCAGATTCTTATAGGTTCTAAAAAATTCAGCGATTTCGTCTAACCGGTGAGATGCTATATCAGCTAGCGATTTGATCTGAGCATAGCGGGGATCTTTACTGGGAACACAGAGGATCTTTTCATCGCGATCGCCACCATCAATCATCTCTAGCATCCCCACAGGACGCGCTGTAATAATGCACCCCGGAAAGGTTGGCTGATCGATTAACACCATACCGTCAAGCGGATCTCCATCGTCGGCTAAGGTGTTAGGAACAAACCCATAATCGTATGGATATTGTACCGAGGAGTAGAGGACGCGGTCTAGAGTAAACGCTTGTAGCTCCTTATCAAATTCATACTTATTCTTACTACCACCCGGAATCTCAATCAGGACATTTAACAAACCAGGTTTTGGTTGAGCAGGGATACGAGAAAGATCCACAACAGGTCTCCAAACTAGCGAATTAAGTTACTGGGTACAGTTTACAAGTGCCGGGGAGTTATAGGTGAATCGACTGCACAAGTGGCAAGAATACGGATACCAATTCTGATCGACTGGTTACCAATGTGGGATAGGAACGCTGGCTGTAGTCTTTTCCAGGCTGCAGTGGAAAGATCGGTTCGGGTTCCAGGGGCGTCCAAACCCCTCCAGCGGCTTGGACGATTGCCCAAACAGCCGCAATGTCCCAGATTTTTGGCGTGGCTTCCACCCCCGCTAACGCGGTTCCCATTGCCACTGTCAGTAAGTTGTAGGTCGCAACGCCCAGCATCCGAATTTTGCAGGGAACGGGCTGGTTCATGACCGAGGTGCTGCGGGCACAGAGATTGAAGAAGTGATTTGGACTGGGATTTTCGGAGCTGGTGTGGATGGGGCAATGGTTCAGAAACGCTCCGGATGGCAGGTCTAATCCAGAATTGCCGCGCCAGTAGCCGTGAAAGGACTGTTGCAGGGGCGGAATGTGAACGTATCCAAAAACGGGCGTGCCCTGGTAAAGCAACCCCAACGAGATGCCCCACAGGGGTAGCCCTCTGGCAAAGTTGGTGGTGCCATCGAGCGGGTCAACAATCCAGCACCAGTCGGTCTGGGGGAAAATGTGTTTGACTTCTTCGCTGAGGACGCCGTGATCTGAGAAGGTTTGGGCGATCGCCACCTGAGTTCCTGATCTGCCCAGCGATCGGACTGGGTCACCAGGCTGCCATCGGCCTTTTCGGCAGCCTGTACCTGCCCAAAATCCTTCAACAGTTGCTCCCCGACTCGATGAGTGGTGGTGTGGGCGAAATCAAGAATTTGAGTCCAAAAATTGGTCATGAACCGTTCTTACCATCCCAATTGCACATCAAACATAAAGCAAAATGAAGAGTTGCTCTGCTAACTCTTCATTCAAAACTCGTTATTCAAAATTCCTTTTGCGGTCAAACTATCGGCTACCAACCATTCTCAGAGCGGGTAACTGAACGCTTTGGCGAGATTCGCGTCTAACTCGTCCTGTCCGCAATGCTTCGTAGAGCGCTGCCAATGCTTCCAGGTCTGTTTGCTTGCAGCTTCTGAGATCCAGAATCTGGCGGATAAGCCCCTCGGATTCTACGCTCAAATATCCGGTTTGAAACGCGGACTGAACAAGAGTAGGAATCATCATGGCTGATGGTCGTCCCTGATTAGGTGAACTCTCTTACTATCAGGGATCTTCATGAAAACCAGGCTGACCGAAATCAATTCATCGTGTGATATCGATCATACTTAAGGGTGATGCAAAATGACACAGATATGCTGCGATTCTGCAACGCTCACGTAACTTGTGGAACAGTTTAAGAGTATCTTGGTCGAAATTGCAGATATCTTTAGTTGAATTTCAGGATTATGGAGTATTAATGAATGAATATTGTTTCAGTATCTACCTAGCCGAGTAGCAGCGTTTCACACTATTGGTTGACGCTAGAAGGTTGAACTTTCCTGACTCTTCTCTAATGAGTGAATAATGAGTGAATGTTGAGCTTAATGGGATGCATGCTGCTGCGGGAGCTGAGAATTTTGAGATAGCGAATTTTGGTGAGGATTGGTGGGTATGGTTCAGTCAGAGGGTTTGCACTATGCGTCTGTTATCGAGTTAGCACGCAGCGGGAATTTACGAGCGATCGCACAGTGGCTAAACCAGTCCCTGTTACCCCATGGTGTGCGGACTTATGTCGGATCGGGGCGCTCTGGTTGCATCAAGCTTTTGGTGGAGCTTCCCAATCAGTTTGCCTATCGACGAGCACCGAATGCAGCAGATGAACAACTGCTCCGCTTCATTTGTCACCGACTTTGGCAGTTAAATTCACCGGTAATTAGTGGAGCTAAGATTGCGGTGCGGATTGTCGGTCAACCGCAACGAATTCTTTGGCAGCAGTCCGTCCGAATTGTGACGCCAGCCAATCGCCAGCGACGACAGCAGACCCAACACCTGCGATCACGGATTCGACGAACTTCTCGCCAGAAAGCCCGATTGAGAACAACGCGCGCTTTACTGGTCGGTGGCCCAGCCCTGGCGGCGATCGTCGCGGGGGGAGTTCTAGGATACAGTCGAGCACCCGTTGGGCAGACCAATGCCTCTGCGTCCTCTCAACCCAAAGACGATAAGAAGGTCTTGCCCCAGCGCCCAGATACGGTGCGTACAGTCCTGGAAAATGTTGCCGTCGTCAAACACAACCAGGTTGCGAATCCAGCAGACCCCACCGTGACGTTGATGTTCTCAGGCGATGTGACGTTGGCGGAGCATTTCGAGGAGGTGGTTGGTAATGATTACCAGCGCCCATTTGCGGCGTTAGATGAGTACCGGCAGGCAGACGTATCAATGGTGAATCTGGAAAATCCGCTCACACGCGCCACCCTTCCCATGCCCGACAAACAGTTCAATTTCAAATCCGCACCGGAATCGGTTAAGGTGCTGCTTTCGGGGGGAGTGGACATTGCCAACATTGCGAATAACCATACGATGGATTACGAAGCCGAGGGACTGAGGGAGACGATTGCAACATTAGACGCCGCCGGAATTCAGCATGTTGGAGCGGGGCGGGATTTAGCCCAAGCCCGTCGTCCAAAAGTTATTGATGTGAAAGGACAACGAATTGCTTACCTGTCTTACTACGGTGACGAATACGAAGCGACTGAAACCGCGGCCGGTGTCAATTCCATCAAAGAAGATCGGATCGCTGAGGACATTCGGATGATTCGCGACCAGGTGGATTGGATTGTGGTCAACTATCACTGGGGTCAAGAACTAGCCGACTTTCCTGCCGATTGGCAGGTGCAGTTGGGTCACTTTACGATCGACCAGGGAGCCGATTTAGTCGTAGGACACCACCCACACGTATTACAGGGAGCCGAAATTTATAAAGGACGCGCGATCGCCTATTCGCTGGGCAACTTTATCTTTGGTGGCAATTCCCGCACTGACTATGACACAGCCATCCTGAAGGTAGCGCTCAAAGACAGGCAGATGAAGGTCGATTTTCTGCCAATTGAGGTGCGTGGATATCAACCCAAGGTAGCAGAGGGCGATCGCGCGACTGAAATTCTTAACCACATCACACAACTCTCAACTGAATTCAAGCAGCCCATGAAACCATCCGTGGTTCTCGATGCTCGTACCGAACCCACACCTGAAGTTGTTCCCCCGGACGCCTTTCCCACCACGCCTGCTGATCCTCTTGCTCCCACTCCACCCGCCACTAATTCAACCGATACAGTCCCTGGGTCTCCAGCGGATACAATGCCGTCTCCAGACCCGCTCCCCAGCCCTGATAGTGAACCCACGCCTCCAGCCCTCCCCGTTCCCAGCAATGGAGTGATGCTGCCCTCCCCTGCGCCCACGCCGATAGACCCGGCAACTATTGATATTCTTCCAGGCTATGGAGAGATTGCGCCACCTGCAACGGATGCACCCATTGATTCAGTGAACTCACCCGTGGAAGATCCACTGAACTCGACCGATCCAGCCAGTGCAGCACCGGATTCTAGCTCATCAGAACCGCCAGAATCCGGTGGCCCCCAATTGCCAACCTTCTCTCAACCATCCAATTCATTCACGGATTCACCAGCTCAAACGCCCTTTAAAATAAATCAGCTTCCTCCCCAGGATCCGCCGGAGAGGCTGGCCCCACTCAATTCCACAACCACATCTGCTCCCCAACTGCCACCCGCGTCGATGCTGAAACCGATGCAAGCAGAGTCGTCTTATCCTAGTACAGCTCCTGTCTCACGGATCCTGTCGTTTGTTCGTCCAACCTTGCCAGAGCATCGGCTTGCTGCACCTGAAGCCAGCGATCGCCGCATGGTTCCACCCAGCGCAACCATTGCTCGTGATACCAACAGCCGCTCTCGTCCACCGGCCAGGGTAAAACTGCCGTTTAGCGAACCCGTTGAACCCGAAATGGCACAGGACGTTGCGTTGCAGGCACCGATGATGTGGTAGAAACGCTGGGGTGAGACGGGCGAACCTATAATTGGGATCAGACATCTACTTCCCCACTCCCGATTCCCAGTAGAGACGCGATTAATCGCGTCTCTACGCTACGCTACTATCCCCACCGGAGACTTGCTGCATGTTTGCGATCGCCCTCGAAAACCGCCAATACCAGACCTACGTTCTATCTGACGACGCTGCCCAATCGCGAGTCGAAATCGTTCCTGAACGGGGCGGCATCGTGACCCGCTGGCAGGTGCAGGGACAGGACATTTTCTACCTGGATGACGAACGATTTACAGATCCCACCTTGTCAGTCCGAGGTGGGATTCCAATTTTGTTCCCCATTTGCGGCAACCTGCCAGACAACACCTATACCTACGGCGGACAATCCTACACCCTCAAGCAACACGGATTTGCCCGCGACCTACCCTGGGATGTGGGCGACCAAACCACTCAGGATGGGAGTGCCAGTCTCACCCTCGGCTTGAGAAGCAGCGATCAAACCCTTGCGGTTTATCCATTCGAGTTTCAGCTTGCCTTCACGTACACCCTACGCGGCAACCAGCTCATCCTGCGTCAGTGTTACACCAACCGCTCCAGCGCTCCAATGCCCTTTTCAGCCGGGTTTCACCCCTATTTTCGGGTGCAAGATAAATCCCAAGTACAGGTTGAAATCCCGTCCACTCAGTACCAGGAAAATCGTACCAAAGCCATTCACTCCTACACCGGCAGCTTCGACTTTGAGCAGGACGAAATTGACGCCGCCTTCACCACAGTATCCAGTCAAACAGCCAGCGTGACTGATCGCTCACGCTCCCTCAAAATCACCCTCACTTCCAGCGCTGCCTTCTCTGTGCTAGTCTTCTGGACGGTGAAAGGCAAAGACTTCTACTGCCTGGAACCCTGGACAGCGCCCCGAGATGCCTTGAACACGGGCGATCGCCTCCTTTACGTAAAACCAGGGGAGAGGATGGAGATGACGGTGACGCTGAAGGCAGAATTTTTGGGGTGAAATAAAGAATTGCTACAATCTACACCACTCTCGCGAAACGTGACGAAAATACAGTCGAAAAGGGACGATTCAGTGTGCGTTGAAAGTCTGTTGAGTGATGAGAACGTTTTACCTGGTGCTGTTGGGAATTGTCGCGATCGCGATCGGGCTTGTTGGTAATCTGGCGTTTATTTCATCGCCTGGAACGCCTACCTCGCCTGCAGGTGGCGGATTGGGGTTTTGTAATCGCAGTAAGCAGGGGAAAGTATACGTTGCCATTGCCTACCCGGTTGAACAAGGCAACTGGCAGACTGAGGGCTGGCTCAACCTGGAGGAGGATGAGTGTGGCACGATCGTTCAAGGTAAGTTGGCCAACCGGTACTACTACTTCCTGGCTGAAGCGGATAATGGCTACGCCTGGAAGGGCACCCATAAGTTCTGTGTTTCCAGCACCAGCAGTTTTGTGTTCAAGCATGCCGACAAGCAGTGTCAGGGATCTGACGTTCGCTGGACAGGGTTCCGCGAAGTCAACACCGGCAAGAATGTTCAGAGCTTTATGCTGAATTTGGAGTGACTAGAACATCGGTACAGAAATATCTTCTTACCATCTGTAAATTTTCTGGTGATGGACGATCTCTTTAGGGGCAGGTTTTGCAGTTAATCTACCGATGAAACAGTTTAGCCTCAACAAAACCTGCTCCTACAACAGGGGCCGTTTTTCTCAGAAATCTCCTGAATATTTTTTAATTCTGAATTTTTAATTCTCCTCATGCCAAAGCCGCTCTAGCTGATACCGCCACGCTGCCAGCGTTT
>JAAUSG010000139.1 GCA_012034055.1 Leptolyngbyaceae cyanobacterium RU_5_1
GAGCAAGAAGCTGAAGGATTGCGTCTGGGCAATGTCGTCGTTCAGCGGGGGCGAGTTTTGGCGTCTGCCGTGATCCGAATCGTTAACCCAACGTCCGCTCAAGAAGTCGTGGATCAACTCCTGAGGGAAGCCAATCGAGTTGCCATTCAATTGGTTCGTCCCGGTAGCCAACAACCCGACCAGGTTATCCAAATTACCCGTGTTGAAGTGGAGCAACTGGCTAAACGAATTGCGGATGGGCGAGATTATGTGGTGCGAGTTTCCTCAGCCGCTAACTATCTGGCTGGCGAAACCCCCATCCAGGTGTTCAGTGAGGCGATTCCAAACCGAGTTGTGTTTCAAACGGGCGACTTGATTGCGTCTACCTCATTAGACCCGGCAACCGTGTCGAATGCCCAACTTCAGCAGCGCATTGAGCTGTTGTTGGCAGCCGCAAGCTTTCGAGCACGTCGGCTTGGCATTCTCACAGATACGGTTCAGGTGCAAAATTTAATTGTGTTTATCGAGAAGCTGATCGACAACAAGCAGAAGATCGAACTGCGGGCGATCGCGGCTGAAACAACCTATACTGCCGGACCGCTCAGAGTTGAACTGGTCGCTGTAGAGAATGGCAGGGTGCTGTTGCGATCGGGGAGTACGTTGCCAAAACTAAATTAGAGCGAGTAAAAACGTACAAGATTTAAACTGAAATGCCTAGAACCAAAAGGTAGATTTGCATGGCAGACAATTCCCCTCTTCACGCCCAAATTCCTGTTGTTACCCCTGACCTGGACGACGAGGCATCCTACATCGATTACTTTTACGACAACCCAGGAGATTTGCCTGGAACCCTCGACATTGATCCCGACGCACCGCCGCCCATCATAGTGCTGATCGACTACAGCGATGGCAAGGCAACCCGACAGGAATTGGAAGCACCTGAAGAAATTACCCCCTACCTGGATACAGAGTCAGTTTCCTGGGTTGATGTCAAAGGATTTGGCAGTGAGGATGTTTTGCAGCGACTGGGGCAAGTATTTAACTTGCACCCGCTTGTTTTGGAAGATGTCGTCAACGTTCCTCAACGTCCCAAAGTTGAAGAACACACGGATCAACTGCTGATCATTGCCCGGATGGTGACCCTGCATGAAGACAAGCGAACCTTCGAGAGTGAACAGGTGAGTTTTGTCTTAGGTAAGTACTATTTACTAACCGTGCAAGAAGAAGCCCGGTATGACTGCTTTGGCCCGATTCGAGAGCGAATTCGTACCTGCAAAGGCGCAATCCGTAAAAGCGGCGCAGATTACCTGGCGTATGCCCTGCTGGATTCGATTATTGATGGGTTCTTCCCGGTGCTTGAGGTGTATGGTGAACAAATTGAGGAACTCGAAGATGAGGTGGTGGCCAATCCGACCCGTCAAACGCTGCAAAAAATTCATGATGTCAAGCGCGAGTTGCTCACCCTGCGCCGGGCAATTTGGCCGCAGCGCGATGCGATTAACTCGTTGATTCGCGATGGCAGTGAGCTGATTAGCGAGGAAGTGCGGATTTACCTCAGAGATTGCTACGACCATGTGATTCAAGTTTTAGATATTGTAGAAACCTATCGGGAGCTGGCGTCTAGCTTAATGGATGTTTACCTGTCCTCAGTTAGCAACAAGATGAATGAGGTGATGAAGCTGCTAACCGTAATTTCGTCAATTTTCATCCCACTCACCTTCGTTGCGGGAGTGTATGGAATGAACTTCAACCCGGACAAATCGCCGTATAATATGCCGGAATTGAATTGGTATTGGGGATATCCAGCCAGCCTTGCCGGAATGGGGATGATCGCGATCGCCCTGATCACCTTCTTCTGG
Source organism: Leptolyngbyaceae cyanobacterium RU_5_1 (assembly GCA_012034055.1). GTDB lineage: Bacteria > Cyanobacteriota > Cyanobacteriia > Leptolyngbyales > Leptolyngbyaceae > JAAUSG01. Next base: position 1,839 of record JAAUSG010000139.1, read on the forward strand.
AGCAAGGGCTGGTTTCGAGATTTTTCCAGCATCAAAGACAGTTCCTCATCCACCCCTAAACCAACTGCCAAAAAGTTTTTCTCATTTACAGGTCATCGATGAATCCTCAAGATCCAATCATTCTCGTCATTTACCTGGTTTGTATGACCTATGCGATCGTCCAAATCATCAAAAGTTTTGACGATGAATACACTGTAGCACTGGATAAGGATGCGCTGAAGCAGCAGCTAGAGTCACACAATCTCCAGGATGACCTGGAAATCAGCTTTGGCTTTGAAAAGCGCTATGAGTTTAGCAAATCAGAGGCCGCAGACAAACTGAAGAAGTTTGGAATTAGCGTCAAAAATAAGTTAAAAGATCGCCCCATTTATGTGGATTGGGACTACAGTGCGATGACCGATTTAGAGGGGCGATCGCGCCGCATTACTCGCCTCGTACCCGGAAATACCCTCGATGTATTTCAATATCAGGCATTTAACACGGTTGCTCCCGAAACCACCCTCAAAGAAACGATTACGGCTGAAGATGTGCTGAAGCGCAAAGACTCCGAAGAAAAAGTACCCATTGCGTTGCAAATTGATATAGACAAACCCTTACTCGACTTCGCCGCCCTGAATAAACCTAAAGCGAGTGAAACCAATAAGAGACGATATGCCCGCTTTGTCAAACGGGTGGAGACACTGGACTTTTCCATGAATCTGGCAATTCGCCGGGTGGGTTCAGCGATACCTGAGTCTGGTCACCGTACCCACATCCACTGCACATTCATCCTCACCAAACTTCCGTGGCTAGCCGCGCTACCCTGGAATCCTAAAGACTGAGGGGTGGGTTAAAGGAGTGTATAACAATTGTCAGTTAAGTGCGGTACGTCTTTGGTTGTGGAAGGGACTAGAGACCAGGGACTAGGGACTAGGGACTAGGGACTAGGGACTAGGGTTGAGCGATACTTCATCTAAGTACAAACCGCTGTATCTGATAATTGGGGAATGAGGGAGACGCTGAGACATTGAGACACAGGGAAACCAAGAATCTGCAATCTGCAATCCCAACCCCTTCTACTACACTAAATGTGGGAAGAGTAGGCGAGATGGTTGCGAATTGTGCAAGCCGTTCGAGGAAAGTCCGGGCTTCCGAAAGACCAAACCTGCTGGGTAACGCCCAGTGTGAGCGATCGCGAGGATAGTGCCACAGAAACATACCGCCCTCATGATTGTAGATTTTGGATTGTAGATTTTAGATTGAATCGACAATCTGCAATCAACAATCTGCAATTCTTGAGGGTAAGGGTGCAAAGGTGCGGTAAGAGCGCACCAGCAGCATCGAGAGGTGCTGGCTCGGTAAACCCCGGTTGGAAGCAAGGCCGCAGGAGCAACGGTTGGTCTTTTACCGGCTCCGGCAGGAGGCAACTTCTGTGAGTCCGCTGGAGATGTTTGGCAACAAACATCCTAGATAGATAACCGTCCCCTGATTGCATTGCAGTCAGGTGAACAGAACCCGGCTTATGTCCTGCTCTTCCTTCAACTGGGTTTAACTCTCCTCACCACCTACGACTGTTGTGTTCGTCAACCCAAAACTTACTGCTAAGGGTAGCCCCAAAATTTCCGTACCAGACTCTTGACCAACGATCGCTAGAGGCTCAACAGGTTTAACGATTGAGTTGGTGTGAGTTGATGTTTAATGAATACTGTGGCTTGCAAACATTCCGTTTACAACCCTTTTGCGTCGGGTGGGTGAGACAAGGTCATGGCGCTGATTGTACAGAAGTATGGGGGAACGTCGGTTGGCACGGCAGAGCGGGTTCAGGCGGTCGCTCACCGGGTCAAGCGATCGGTGGATGCAGGCAACTCGGTGGTCGTGGTGGTTTCGGCAATGGGGAAGACCACCGATGGGTTAGTCAAGCTAGCCAGTGAAATTTCTGCCAACCCCAGTCGGCGTGAGATGGATATGCTACTGTCTACCGGCGAACAGGTTGCGATCGCCGTGATGAGCATGGCCCTGCAGGAGTTAGGACAACCGGCGATCTCCCTGACTGGCGCACAGGTTGGCATTGTCACTGAAGCAGAGCATACCCGTGCTCGGATTTTGCGGATTGAAACTGATCGCCTCAAGCGCCACCTCGCCAAAGGGGAAGTCGTTGTTGTTGCTGGGTTCCAGGGCATCAGCAGCACAGACGACCTGGAAATCACCACATTGGGACGGGGCGGTTCCGATACCTCGGCTGTAGCGCTGGCAGCCGCTTTGAAAGCCGACTTCTGCGAAATCTATACCGATGTCCCTGGTATCCTGACCACCGATCCGCGCCTGGTGCCCGATGCCCAGTTGATCGCTGAGATTACCTGCGACGAAATGCTGGAGCTAGCCAGTTTGGGCGCGAAAGTGCTGCATCCCCGCGCCGTTGAGATTGCTCGTAACTTTGGGATGCCGCTGGTGGTGCGATCGAGCTGGACAGACGACCCTGGCACCTGGGTCACCTCCCCGACTCCGAGGCCCCGTTCCCTGGAAGGATTAGAACTAGCCCGTGCCGTAGATGCCGTTGAGTTCGATACCGATCAGGCGAAAGTCTCCCTGCTGCGCGTGCCCGATCGCCCCGGTGTCGCCGCTCGGTTATTCGGTGAAATCGCCACCCAGGACCTGAACGTAGACTTAATTATCCAATCCATCCACGAAGGCAACACCAACGACATTGCCTTCACCGTCACCAAAGACTCCCTGAAGCAAGCAGAAGCCGTTGCCAGTGCGATTATTCCGGCTCTATGTGGAGCGGCGTTTCCCACCAGCGATGCAGAAGTCTTGATCGAACAGCAGATTGCCAAAGTCTCCATTGCCGGAGCGGGCATGATCGGTCGCCCCGGCGTTGCCGCCCAAATGTTCTCCACCCTGTCCGCCGCAGGTGTCAACATCCAGATGATTTCGACCTCCGAAGTCAAAGTCAGTTGTGCCGTCGCCGCCCAGGATTGCGACAAAGCGATCGCCGCTCTCTGTCAAGTGTTTGAAGTTGCGAGTTCTCCAGTCAGTCAGGGGTCAGGGGTCAGGGGTCAGGGTCAGGGGATAAAGAAGGCACGGGGAATGAAGCTGAGGAACTCTCCGCGTCACCGCGTCTCCCCCTCTCCGCATCAAATTCTTCACTTCTCACTCCTCACTCCTCACTCCTCATCCTTCCGTCTGTCCGTGGCGTTGCCCTCGACACCAAGCAAGCCCGTCTCGCCATTCGTCATGTTCCGGATCGCCCTGGACTGGCAGCCCACATCTTTCAGCTTTTGGCAGACCGAACCATCAGCGTGGACATGATTATTCAGTCGCAACGCTGCCGAATTATCAAGGGTGCAACGACTCGTGACATTGCCTTCACGGTGGCGCAGATGGATGCAGAGTCCGCTCGGATGGCGCTGGAGCAGGCAACTCCAGAGTTAGGCTATGGCGAAGTGGTCGTGGATCCCACGATCGCCAAAGTCAGCATCGTGGGTGCAGGCATGGTCAATCAACCAGGAGTAGCGGCCTGCATGTTTGCAGCGCTGGCCCAACAGCAGATCAACATCCAAATGATTGCTACCTCTGAGATCAAGATCAGTTGCCTGGTTGCTGAGGAAGATGGTGTCAAAGCGCTGCAGGCCATTCATGCCGCGTTTGAACTTTCTGGAACTCACAGTATTCAGGTGCCAGCCTAACTCCGGCTGCTAATCAGCTTGAACGTCTGCACCCTTGAGAACGCGATCGCGCCAGGCAAAACAAATCGACCCGCTGTGTCTGGTTCAAACTCCAGCACCTGAATTACAGCGTCAAGATTTAGAGGTCCGTAGATGTGGGGAAAGCGCTCTCCCGTTTCAATTTCGTCGTAGCGTAACTCAGGCTGAACCTGGCTGGGAGCAATACAGAGGAGCACTAAACCGGATTGCCCCTGGTAAAAGGTGTTTGCGACCCAAACAACCTGGTTCGGCGTGGAACAGTGGATGAATCCTTCAGAATCCAATGAATCAGCGCAATATGCACTAGCTTGTTGAGCGTGTTGCCAATGCGATCGCGAAGTAATGTGCAGAATCACATCCATAACGCTGTAGATTACCGAGCACTCTTCTGCCATGAGGCAGGCTGTTGTCCAGATTGAAGCGAAATCCGCTGTGCAGGAGTGTTATCAGCCTGCGAACCGGCAGAGAGTTGAGTCGTTCTAAACATGCCACCATTCGACAGTATGCCGAGCAGCAATGTGATAATGATAGCCAGGAAAAGTTTGTCGAACAAAGCCACCTCCTGCGATCCGGGAGTCAGTGCAAGCTAATTAAAGATTGTGCAACCATCTTAGGGTAGAAATGGATAGTTTTACCTCGCACTTTCTGGTTCCCCTGGTTGGGTGAAGGAGGATTGTAGATTGTAGATTGCAGATTTTAGATTAAAATCCTCCATTTTTCTTGTTTCAACATCTCTCCCTACCTCTTCATCCCTTCATCCCTCACCCTTTGCTTTGCATCCTCGCCTGCTTCACCATCGCAATCAATGTTTGGTGAGCATCTTCAGAGTCTTGCAAAACGTGATCGAAGGAGATGCGAATCGGTGTGGTAGTTCCATCTGTTTGAGCAATCAGATCCATACCGTCCGGATCAATGGAGAGCATTTTGGCAGCCGTAGTATCGGGTGCATTGCCGAAGACCTTAGCGTAGAGCGCGATCGCGTCTGCATGGTCTTCGTTCATGTGGTTGCAAATACGCTTACTGATGTCAGGAGTAATTGAATCAGCCATTCCTAATTTTTCCTTTACTTGAAATGCAAATGCGAACGAGGAAGTTGACACTCCCCGTCCTAAAGGAGCGGGGATTCTCGGAGTAGCCCTGACGGTGCCAGTATTCACTGAGTTAGCCCTTACCGTTTCTGGATTGATATCACTATCAACGTTGGGCAGAGCGAGACTCTCTGGGGAGAGCCATTCCCCCCGTCCTTTGGGACAACTTGGTCGTGTTCCAGATGTGTGGTTAACCTTTTGTAGGAACGTTATATATAACATTCCTACAGACGAAAACAACTTTTTTGGAACACGCCCCTACCAATTACCAACTACCAATGACCAACGCATCAGCATCTAGATAATTGGCGTTGCTGATTCTGAGTATGAAATAGGTGCTGTAGAATCGAAACTTCGTTTCGATTCATACTACCTTTCAGCAACGCCAGATAATTTGATGGAGATCAGCGATCGACTGAACCCATAATCACGTCAATGCTGCCTAGAATCGCTACGACATCGGCAACTTTCATACCGCGTAACAGATGGGGCAGAATCTGCAGATTGTTGAAATCGGCTGGACGAATCTTGAATCGCCACGGGAAGACATTATCGTTGCCCATAATGTAGGCTCCCAACTCACCCTTACCACTTTCTAAGCGGACATAGTGTTCTCCAGTTGGGATTTTCCAGGTCGGGGCGATCTTCTTGCCAATGAACTGGTAATCAAACTCATTCCACTCCGACTTGGGTCCGGCTGCCATCCGCTTGGCTTCCAGGTTTTCGTAAGGCCCACCCGGCAGCATCTGGCACGCTTGCCGAAGGATTTTGACAGACTCCCGCATCTCGCGCATCCGGACTACGTAGCGGGCAAAGGCATCTCCGGCAGTTTCCCACTGCACGTCCCAGTCAAAGTCGTCATAACACTCATAGTGGTCAACTTTGCGTAAGTCCCACTTGACGCCAGAACCACGCAGCATCGGACCCGAAAGCCCCCAGTTAATTGCCTCTTCGCGGCTAATCGTGCCGATCCCTTCGACGCGACGCCGGAAAATAGGGTTATCCGTCACCAATCGTTCATACTCGTCTATCTTGGGTACAAAGTAGTCGCAGAAGTCCAGGCATTTATCTATCCAGCCGTAGGGCAGGTCTGCAGCGACTCCACCAATCCGGAAGTAATTGTTGTTGACCATACGATAACCCGTGGCAGCTTCCCAGAGGTCATAAATTGCCTCTCGCTCCCGAAACTGATAGAAGAAGGGAGTTTGAGCGCCCACGTCTGCCAGGAACGGACCAAACCAGAGCAAATGATTGGCAATCCGGTTCAGTTCCAGCATGATGACGCGAATGTAGCTGGCGCGCTTGGGAACTTGAATCCCCGCCAGCTTCTCAGGCGCGTTAACGGTAATGGCTTCGTTGAACATGCCAGCCGCATAGTCCCAACGGCTAACGTAGGGGACATACATAACCGGGGTGCGGTTCTCAGCAATTTTTTCCATGCCCCGGTGGAGATAGCCAATGACTGGTTCACAGTCAATAACGTTCTCTCCATCCAGGGTGACGATTAACCTCAACACTCCATGCATGGAGGGATGGTGAGGACCCATATTGAGAATCATGGGTTCGGTCTTAGTTTCGATCATTGCCATCGGCAATTTCCCTCTGTGAAGATCTGCAAAGCGGGTAAGTACTTCTTAAATTATAAAGACTGGCAGTTGGATGAGAAGAATTTGCTCACAAACAGCCCATGCCAATACCTTGGCTATACTGCGTAAGCCAGCCGCTATTGAGAACAGCCACAGCAAGCCAGCTCAGACACTGACTCGCAAAACCGATACTGACACTACTCGCCTTTGTCTCACAGCTCGTCTGAAGGCACCGTCTCAAACCATGCTCTTAGCTATTCTTCAAATTCTGAATTCGTAGAGAGTTCCAGGTTGTCTGGGTCTACATAATAGCAAATGGCATCATTCATGCAGATTAATGCCCAACCAGAGCAGTCAACATCAACTAGCCTGTAAGGCACTTCTTTAATGAAAAACCCTTTGTGATTACGAGTCCCCGGCTTGATTTCAATCGTGGCGCTAACCATAGCCAGACTCCTTGCTACTGATAAAGATATGTTTGAAATGATGAGAGCTGTGACGAGCTAAACAGTTAGCTCATCAATCAAGTAGCTAAATCCTATCATTGAATTCTGAAATGTGTTGTTAACTTATTTGATCAACGATTGCTAGCTGTAAATCACAGAAACTTTATAACGAAAAAATGCCTTGTTTAGTTATCAGAATTGCTAGTCAATTGTTTGACAATTGTTTGAACAACTTAGCCATCAATTATTACATTTCCTTCACGGAAAACGTCTTCAAACCCGATCTTATACTACTTTAATGTAAAGGAGCATATAATAGGAGCGGTAATTATTCCATTGGTGCAACCCGCCCACAGCCCCGAACTCAACCCAATTGAACGATTTTGGCAATTGCTCAAACAACCGCTGAAAAATCAGAATATTTCTTTCCTTGCAAGCGTTGCGGGAACGAGTTCAAGAACGGTTTGATCAACTGATGTTGGAACAAGTGATGTTGGAACAAGTGATGTCGGTTGCTTCCCACAACTTTATTTTGGAAGCACTATTCTATGCGGCTTCACATTAAATTGATATTACTCTTCTTCGCTTGATCCCCTCATCGTTTCATCATTGCCTAACCATTGAAGGTTGAGGGCTGATCGCTAACTTGGGATAAGCAATCCGTTGGTGGTTAAATTGCTGCCAGACTTGTACAAAAATGGTCGCGATTTGGGACATCTCTTCACGGGTGAGTCCAGAGTCTATGAGTTGGTTGTCTTGCCAACGGGCACGCAGGATTTTGTTGATCATGGCAAGGGTTTCTTCAGTTGTCGCGTCTTTTAGCGATCGCAGCGCTGCCTCGCAAGAATCTGCCAGCATCACAATTCCGGTCTCTCGCGATTGGGGAACGGGTCCGTCATAGCGGAAGTCAGATTCATTGACGATGGGTAGAATACCCTCTGAGATTGGATGCTGCTGCGCCCACTGCTGTGCTTGATGGTAGAAATAGGCAATCAGCATTGTTCCCTGGTGCTCTGGAATAAACGACTGGACAGCTTTGGGCAATCTAGCCCGGCGTGCCATCACAATTCCCTCTGTAACGTGCTTTTTGATAATTTTTGCGCTTTTCCAGGGGTGGTTGATCGCGTCATGCTTGTTCGGGCCACCCATTTGATTTTCAATAAAGCCAAGCGGGTCATGCATTTTGCCGATATCGTGATACAGCGTTCCGGCGCGCACCAGTTCAACATTGCAACCGAGTTCGCGGGCAGCGGCTTCTGCAAGCGTGGCAACAAACAGGGTGTGCTGAAAGGTACCAGGAGCTTCTGCTGCCAGGCGTTTCAACAAGGGGCGGTTGGGGTTGGCTAACTCGACGAGCCGGATTGTGGTGACCAAATCGAACAACTGTTCAAGATAGGGGCTACCGCCCAAGCCGACAATCACCCAGGCCAGCCCAAGCAGCCCATGAAAGGCACTGGCACCGAGCAGCAGGTACCAGACCGCTCCGGAGGCAACATTCAAGAGCAAATAGAGCGTGCCCTGCAGGATTCCAACGGCAACACCAAGCAGGGCCAGTTCTTCGCGCGATCGCAGCCGCCCCCCAAACCAACCACACAACAATCCAGCCGCTGCACTCGAAAGCAAGTGGCTCCACTGCATCTCCATGCCAACGCCCAACAGCACCGTTAGCAACCCGGTCACGGCAATCCCTAATGGTGCACCATAGAAACTGCTGGCAAGTAACCCAACGGCTGGCAGATTTGTGGAGGGAGCATGGAGTGCAATCAGCAATGGGGTACTCAGACTCAGCAGCCAGAGCAACACCCCATCTCGTCGCCGTAGCGTTGTCTGAGAGCGCTGTTTGACAAACCAGACCACACTTACAGCGCCGCTCACCAACAGTCCAAACCCAATCAACCCCGTCCAGGCAATTTCTCGTCGGCTCAACCCAAAATGTTCAAGCAGCGCAAAGTCTGCCGATGTGATCATCTTTCCACCGCGAACAATGGCCTCACCGCGACGAATTGACACCATGACGGGCTTAATTTCCAAAGCGGCCTGTTCTGCTCGCAGGCGTGTTTGTTCCTCGTCTCGAATTAAATTGGGCTGTAATAAGGTAAGCAGGAGCTGATTAGCGATCGGTTCAGCCATGGGTGGCAGGCTATTTTTGACGTGTAGTTTGACTGCCTCTGTGAGAACCGATTGGGGTAATCCCAACGGAATTCCTTGCGCCAGAATCCGCTCAACAATGTGTGGTATCTTGCTGCGAACTTGCTGCCAATCAGCATCGGACAAGTCTAGCAGTGATCCATAAAACGAGCCTGATAATTCTTTGGCAACAGGCTGTGGCAAAGTAGCTATCGCAGCCAAATATCGCAGCCGTGCTTCAGTGATCTCTTGAATTAGCACCCAATAGGCACCGAGATCGACGGAGCGCCGATAATTACGGAGTTCAGCAATTGCCTGCTTACGTTCAGGATTTTGAGCCGCAGGGTGTGATGGATTGACAATTTTTGGGACGGGTAACAGGTCACTTCGAGACAGGCTCGGATCAACGCTAGTTAGCACGGATTGCCATTCAGATTCCGAGAGCTTTCGCAAATAGGCCTGAACGCGCGTGGATAATGCGCCAGTGCTTGTGTAAGGAAATCCGCCAGCCAGTTTTCTCAGGTCATTCCCTTGCTGGAGTTGCTGATGAATTGAGCGTTGAATCTGCTGGTTGATGGTCTGATCCAGCTTTAAAACGGAGATTGCATCTTTCCGCGCCGTCTTGCGATTGTCTTCAGTTGCTTTTTGATCTTCAATCGTTGCTGCTGCTGGAGCGTAAACCGTTTGCGGCGCTGCTTTGCCGATATCTAACTTTGGAGTATTGTAAAACCGGTACCCCAGCGCGCTGGTTAAAGATAGTACGGCTACTACCAAAATGACCGGAGAACGAGAGACTTTTTTAATGAATCCTCGCTTAACACAGGCTATCTGTTGTTGCTCTGACGGTTGTTTATCGAGTTTGATAAGCTGATTTTCTTTAAGGAAGTGTAATAGATGCGATCGCCCACCGTTAGCACCGGGTAAACCCAAAGGCGTCAAGCGGCGACGTCGAGATTTAGATGACTGAACGGCTTGACGCAGTGCATCTGCACACTCGCCCCAGTGGCGACTGACATGACGCAAGTGAGTCTGTTCAACCTTACGCACCAACGACTGGAACAATTTCATTACTTAAAACCATCACAAAGCGGACGGTAGAGACTTCCAGCTAATGTCAGCAATTTATTTGGAGTTAAGTCAAGCACTCCCATCATTATAAAGAAGCAGAACCGATATGCTGGAGACAGTCTACTGTGGAGTATCCGATCAACTCAATATGGGCGGATCACCCAGGGGGCAGCAACCACCGCAGGGTATGGTTGTGGGACAGATGAATTGTAAACCCCCGACCATACGGCTAACAGACGAGAAGATAGTTGATGGATCTCGAGGGGGGGGAGTTCCCAAGCGCTCACCTGCCGGGTTTGTGAGACCAGACTCCAGTCAACGGGAATGCCAGCAGTACCGGTATAGGCTCCGGCGAGAGCACCTGTGAGAGCACACACGATAGATGAATGATAGCCAATTCGCGCCGCACGAATGATGGCAAGGCGCAGGTTATTTGGAGTAGACAAGAAACAATACAATGCCAGGGCGATCGCGCTCGTCTGGGCATCGGCACTCATTGCCCGGCTGTCCTGTGTGCTTGGAGATTGCCAGCGTTGAGCAACTGTTGACAAATTAGCACCCGTTTGAAGCAGCGTTCTGACCTGGTCGAGTTCAGTCAGCCAGTGGGGAGTAGACCCCGCTGATGCATCAGCCGTAACCCGAAGATAGGCCAGAGTTTGCGCGATAAAACTGTGCGGATAGAGGTGTTCCTTCAGGGCTTGGGCGATCGCGTAGCCAAAGGTGACAACGCGATCGCTCACCTCAAAATCACTGCACCAGGCTTGCACGGTTTCTTCGAGATGCCGTCGTTGCTTCACCAAATTGTCGTGGAAGAAGAGGGCGATGGGCAAAGTCGCGATCGCTAATCCGCTATCCGTCAACGTTGAGGGTGAACCCTGAGCAACCGGGGGGGTGATGATCCTCGATTCTCCAGGTGCCTATCTGAATTAAACCCTCTGCGTAGCGAAGCGCTAGTGTGCTCCAGGCGGTAGGTTGAGTCGAGGCGATCGCGGGGGATTGAACGCCGGGGTTCCAGTGATGCATGTCAGCGCAAGACTGGTCAGGCAAGGATTCTGAACGTGGGTTGAGTTGGGGAGGTTGATTGAGCGATCGCCAGGGGGGAAATCGCTGCGCTTCAACATAAAGCCCCAGCCGTTCCCCCAACACCATCCCGACAAGGCATCCCTGAAAGCGATGGAGGAGCGAGTATTGCATTGGGTTACAGTCAATCGTTTAAGTAAATCATCGTTAAGAAAACCTTGGGAAATTTAAAAGACTTCCGCTTTGAATTCCAACCTCAGTCACGTATAGTAACTCTAAACTAGAGGGCTGTGCGGCAAATCGCGACGTATGATCCCTCCAAACAACCTCCTCATTGTATGAATAACTGGAGACTGAATCGCTGGAAGCATTGGCTCGTTGCCCAGACATTGCTAGGAACGTGCATGGGTGCCCTGGGTTATCCAGAGATTGCCCTGAGTCAGTCCAAAAACCGGCAGCCTCTCCAAAACCGGCGGCGAAGGTTGACTCTAGAACGCTGAATACAACATCAAACCGTCCTATCTTGAAAGCCGGGAGCCAGGGCGCAGACGTTGTGGAGCTACAGGGCATGTTGAAGCTGTTGGGATACTACAACGGTGCTGTGAATGGGGCGTATGAGCAAAGTACGGCCGCTGCTGTTTCTCAGTTTCAGAAAGCGGCTGGTTTGAGTGCCGATGGAATTGTTGGCTCAGACACCTGGAATCGCTTGCTTCCCCCATCCCCTCGGATTACCCCCTCACCTTCGACTGCAACGTCCGGTAGCTCATCCTCCATGAACCCGGTTGAGACGTTTCCAAGTCCGTCTCCCAGTAAAGCAGAGCCAACAAATTCGTCTAAAATGCCAACAAATTCCGCCAGCCCCTCTACAAAGCAACCGGTAGCAGCAGGACGCAGCGATCGCCCCGCAACCAATCAACCTGAGACGGCGACCTTCCCGACTCTCAGGCTGGGGATGCAAGGTCCAGCCGTCACTGGGTTGCAAGAGCGCTTGCGAACATTGGGCTATCTGAAGAGCGGTGCAGACGGTGTGTTTGGACCTGAAACCCAGGCGGCAGTCAAAGCCGCTCAACGGAAGTTAAGTTTGGAACCAGACGGCGTTGTTGGGCCGGCCACCTGGACTGGCTTATTGCGTTGATTAGGGGAAAGCTTCTCTTCGACTCAGAGGTTCAGGTGCCAGGTAAGGAGATTTCTAGCAAACAAAATACCTGTAAGGGCAGGTTTGGCATTAAACCCATCGACTTGATGCAGAGACTCTGGCAAAACCTGCCCCTACCAAATGGTATGTTTTCTCTCAGAAATCTCCTAAGTTGTCGAACTCTAAAACCTGGCACCTGCTGACTACCTGAACGGAGGCAACTGAGAATC
>JAAUSG010000140.1 GCA_012034055.1 Leptolyngbyaceae cyanobacterium RU_5_1
GGAAGAACTTCCTTAAATTCTTCAATTTACTGTCCGAATCGAGGGGTTCACTTCAACGATGCCATCACGTACTTTCAAAATCACCATCATCAAATGCAGGATGCCGAGGCATGGGTTCGCCATTTACCCATCGGTTCGGAGGTCACCGAAGCTGGATGTAAACTCATTGTCAAAGCTCGTTTGTGTGGAGCCGGAATGAAATGGAAAGAGCGGGGTGCTGGAATTGTTTTGAGCTTGCGAACCTTAAGTTACACTCAGGGGCGATGGCAACAATTTTGGTCAAAGGTGAATCGCTATGGTTTCACTCTACCAGAATAACTACATTATATTTTGGTCATACTCCCTCATGCTGTCCGGTGTGTTGTTGCACGATGCTGTCCTCCGTTTGCAAGTCTCGCGCCGGTCTTGACGGGCAGTAGGTTGGACTGAGACCCAGTTCCGTCTAACAATGGCATTGACTTGTGCAATCGATGCGATCGCATTACTCTTCGCCATCTTGTTGTGATTCCTTTGCCTGCAACTCTTGTAGATATTCGTCCAGGCGATCGAAACTGTGTTCCCAAAATTGACGATAGTGTTCCAGCCAGTCTGCTAAATCCTTCAAAGGTTCTGGATTGAGGCAGCAGGGTCGCCATTGTGCATCTCGGCTGCGGGTGATCAATTGAGCACGTTCCAACACTTTGAGATGCTTGGAAACGGCGGGTAGACTCATCTGAAAAGGTTCAGCGAGTTCTGTGACGGTCGCTTCTCCCTGAGCGAGTTGCGCCAAAATTGCTCGACGGGTGGGATCAGCAAGGGCAGCAAGGGTGACACTCAGGGAATCCGTGGACACTTGAAATTTAACCGCGCAGTTAAATAATCACCAGGTTAAATGTACTATTCTGATCTGTCAAGGGCAACCTCCATAATTCTGATGAACTTTTGTGTTGAAACTCTATTTACCTTTACGTCAATGCTTTCGCTAAGGCTGGGAACGCGGCAAACGCACTGTAGAATTCTTCGCCGTCAGGTGCGAATACGGGATAGGAGGCAAACTTAGCGTCCACCAATATGTCCAAACCCCCAATATAAGCTTTGATTAATGGTGGTCCAGAGCGTTGCATCGTAATTCATTTTGGCAGGTAACTCTAGTGCGTGAGCATAGGCAGTTCCCATGGTTAATGCAGCCAAAATGAGCGTGATGAAGCGCCAGGTTCTCAAAAACATGATGCATCCTCCTACAATAAAATGCTCTGTTACGTTGATGGCATCAACGTAACCAGCCATAATTGAATTATGACAACTGATTGTCATTTTGACTATTGGTTGTCATTGTAGAGTATCAACTTTTGTAAGAATCTTTGTAAGAATCAACGTCAATGGCAAAGCGGGTCACGAAGAGAACTGAAGCAGGGCGGGCGATCGAGGATTTAATCATTGAAATTGTGGCAACCTTCTTTCTACTGCGAGCAGAGGGGATGCGAATTGGAGTTGTTTCAACCTCTGGAGAGGGTTATTGGAGTGTTCTACGCCTCTTGAAAATCTATGGACCTCAAACGGTGCCGCAGATTGCCCGTTATCGTTATGTGCCGCGTCAGAGTGTGCAGAAGCTAGCCAATGAGATGCTCAAGGATGGTGTGATTGAGTTGGTGAATAATCCTGCTCATAAACGATCAAAACTATTACGTCTCACATCTAGGGGGGATGCCGTTTTTCAGGAAATGAGCGATCGCATTGCCAAACTTGCTGAAACGTTAGCCAAACAGCAAAATGCTGCCCAACTGCAAAATGCAGCGGATGTCGTTAAAAAACTGCATGAGCGACTGAGAGAGAGGTTAGATCAATAAGGTACTGGAGCTACTTTAACGGCATGACCGTGAATAATGCTGCCGCTACCAATGATGCTATCGTTCGCACATGGTTCCAAAACGTCCAGTTTTTCAGATAGTTCGCCCAGAGCGCTGCACCTTCAGTGCTGTTGGATTTGACGACTGCTAATGCGTCATTGAGCGGCACATTAAAGGCGATCGGTACCTCCGTGCATCTTTCTATCCTCAGTACAGGACAAAAGCTTGAAATAGATAGCAGGAAAGGGTTTCATGAAATAACCAAATTAGATGAAACCCTATGGATCAGATTACTCAATTCCGACGTGTTTTGCAGCCCCATTTGGCATGGCATGGGGCGCGCCGTGGGTTTGCTGGGCTGTTCTTGATTGCCTTGTTTCGAGTCAAGACCGTGAATCTAGCTGAGTTAGCGACTGGATTTTGCGGCAACGCGCAACTCGATTCTCACTACAAGCGGTGGCAACGCTTTTTTGCCGACTTCGAGATAGATTACACTGCCATTGCCCACACCATCGTCAGATTGATGAGTATTCCAGAGCCGTGGGTACTCAGCCTTGACCGGACGCAGTGGCAGTTTGGTAGCTGCGTGTTCAACATTTTAACCTTGGGCATCGTTCATGAAGGCATCGCCTTTCCGGTCGTCTACTTGCTGCTCGACAAACGCGGCAACTCCAACACCGATGAGCGCATTGACCTGATGCAGGAGTTCTTTACCTTGTTTGGTGAACGCCAAATTGCCTTTCTCGCAACTGACCGAGAGTTTGTGGGTAAGGACTGGTTAGGGTATTTGTTACAACGTCCGAAGACACCGATTCGCGCTCGAATTCGAGAATCTGAGACGCTCAGCGACGGCAGCAAGTCCCTCAGAGCCTCGGTGTTGTTTGCTGACTTGCGTCCTCAAGAAGTCAAGGTCTTACCAAAACGGCGTCGCTTATGGGGACACTGGGTGTATGTGGCAGCCACCCGTCTAGAAGACAACTCCTTGTTGATTGTGGTCACAGACCAATCTCCGCAAACCGCGATCGCTGATTACGCCAAACGCTGGTCGATTGAAACTCTTTTTGGCGCATTCAAGAGCAGAGGATTCTGCCTGGAATCGACTCATTTCATTGACCTCTACCGCTTGCGTAAGTTAATTGCTCTGTTATCGCTTGCCTTGTGTTGGGCGTTTCTGACTGGCTTGTGGTTACATCAACACAACCCTTTGAAACTCAAGTCTCATGGACGTAGAGAGAAAAGTCTATTTCGCTACGGATTTGACCACATCCGCAATATCGTGGTGAATTTAGATCACAAGATGACTGAGTTCCTTGAACTTTTACAGTTTTTGTCCTGTACTTAGGTGTAGCCCAACCTCATGGATGCGGTTTCTGTGGAGCGATGAAACACACCAAAGTCGCATCCTGACCTACCGACTAGCGGCTCTAATTTCAGGGGCAAGTGAAGTAGAACGGATTGCCATAATTGAGGCAATTGAGGAGACTGGACAGGTGCTTTTCAACACTATGCTTCATTTGGCAAAGGCAATTGAAACTCGACGTGGGATCGAACTGCGTTACTGTGGAGAATTTCACTTCGGTCTAGAGTCTGGGCATTCGGTCGGCAGCGATCGCGCTGAGATTGTTGAAATTCCATTAGATGAGACAACTCAAGCGCGTTGCCTGTCTCTGGTTGATGAAGTTTTCGGATTATTTGAATCCTGGACACACGAACTGCTTGACTATGCAAAAGGGCATTAGTTCGACTTGCGAGGGCTGCTGCCTTGTTGCCAGGGTCGGTAGCAGCCCTCCAATCTAACATTCCAAGTCGGAGTCCTGGAACATTAATTCCTGGTTAAACCTCCAATGTTCAAGTTCCTATTCCGAATGCTAAACCCGGATTTCAAGTGTGTGGTTCCTGGAGTGTTTCCTTAAGGTAAATGTTGGCGATCGCGGCTTAGTATTTCTTGTTAGTGTCTCCTTACCGAGTTGCGATCGCCTTTTTTCTTCTGCCTGTTTCTCAGACAAACGATCCGAACCGCCCCCAACCCCCAATTCTGGGGGAACCGAACCTCAAAGCAATATGTAGGGTGCTGTTAGCGATAGCGTAACGCACCGAAATACCTTGAATGGTGCGTTACGGCACTGCCTAACACACCCTACGCAATCTACAGTCTGGTGCGAATCGATGCGGCCAAGTGCTTAAGGATTTGCAGCACGTGATCGCAATCATTGCCTTCATTCAGCATCGATAGCAGGTTTGAGACGGCGTAGTGATGATCCAGTTGTTTCAGGAAGAGAAACTCACTGCCATTGGTGACTAGCGCATAGCCTGGATGATGGTCTGGATTGGGACGACTCAGGAGATAGGCTAAGGCTTGAGGAGTCGCAGTATGAACCGAAATTTGGGTGCGCTTCGATTCTACCAGAACAATCCACAGCGATCGCTGCACGACCAAGGTATCAATTCGACCCTGGACGATGTCTGCACTTCCATCGGGAATTTCAAGCTGGATGGGGACTTCCGATTCAATCTGATAGGGCGATCGATAAAATCCGGCTAAATCGAGCAAGGGTGATACGACAACCAATTTTACGGTTTCTTCGATCAGGAGTCGTGATTGCAGTTGATCCAGAAAGTTGTGTTGAACGCGAGTCAAGGCCGTTATCTCGAGATCTGTGAGGGGCGGCAGATCAGTTTTGAGTTCAGCAAAAAAATTGCTGTCAGGCGATCGCTGCAAGTCAAATCGGGATTGCAGGTCTAGTAGGCTCAAATCGCTGGCGTTAAGAAGCTGGGGCATAACGAGGTGCAAATCAGCAGTGCGTTTAGTCTAGCAGGGATCGAGATGTCTGCACTGTCGTCATCAATCTACTCCATGAGTGCTTTTTCCATCGCAGGAGTGAGCACGGCTGATCCTCTCTTCTCCACAATTTTCACTTTGAGTGTTTTCTTGGGAACAGCGATCGCACCTCGACTAAAACCTTGGAGGTTTAAGCCAACACTTCTCGATTAGTGTTGTCAGTCTAGAGATCCCCCTAAATCCCCCTTGATAAGGGGGACTTCCGGAGAGTTCCCCCCTTATTAAGGGGGGGTAGGGGGGATCAGTGCAGGGTCTCCAAATTCTTAACCAAGAGGTATTTCCATCTGGATTGATTAAAGAACCACCTCTGCCACTACGAACAAATTCATTTCAGATGCAAAATAAGTTTCAAAATTTGGTTTTAGTCAAGTGCATTCTGCATAAATCCAAATTTCCAAACTTATAGCAAGAAAGAAGCAACCATAGTTGCTTCGACTACACCTCTCTAATCACAACCCCCTCTACCCAATAAATCCACAACAAATCAACCAGGACGAATGTTATGGCAACGCAGATAAAACGTAATTCCTTCACCTACAGAGGCCCCGACAACATCAATGGCATCGGCGGCAACGGCAACGACACTCAAGACGCTGGCTGGGGCAACGATACCCTCTACGGCAACTCTGGCGACGACTCCCTCGTTGGCGGCCACGGCCACGACTACCTGAGTGGTAGCGAAGATAACGACAGCCTCTTCGGTGGGATGGCCGACGATACCCTCGAAGGCGACGAGGGCAACGACTACCTCTATGGCAACGATGGCAACGACACCCTCTCTGGCGGCGACGGCAATGATACCCTGATCGGTGATTTTGGCAACGATACCCTCACAGGTGGCGCTGGCAATGACTACATCAATGGCTATGGTTCCACCGTCACCAACGAGACTCAGTACGATCGCCTCACAGGTGGAGCCGGGTCCGATCGCTTTGTGCTGGGCGAAACCGGCAAAGTGTTTTACAACGAAACCGGGGATGGCTATGCGGTGATCCAGGATTGGGATCCGAAATCCTCTAGTTCTGACACCGAGTACGATCGCATCCAACTCGCAGGAAATGCCAACCAATACAAAATCCAATTCACCAGCGTCAGTGGCATCGGCACCAACGCTAAAGACACCGAAATCCTCTTCAAGGTGGGTAACAATTGGGAACGGATTGGCATCATTCAAGACTCAACGAATTTCAACTTTAGTCGCGATGCGGTGTTTGTGTAGATGGGGTGTGGGGCTTCGACATGAGCACTCAGCCGAACGGTATGGGGTTGGCACTGAAATATAGATGAATTTTTCTCATCCTAAACCTGAGCAAATTAAATTTGCAATCCCCTCTTATCCCTTGCTATTCTTCAAGTTAAGAGAATGAGACAGTTTCTCCAATCGCTCAAAAGTCTACTTAAAACTCATCTAAAGCAAGTATTTGGGCAAGCCTCTCAGATTTCTAACTAGCAGAACATAACATCTGTGAGTGCAGTGGATGCTGCACTCAACCGAGCCTACTGGAGTTTTTCTGGAACTGAGCCGTTCGTGAAGAGGTGAACCTAATAAGGTAATGATGAGCGGCGTTAGCCGCCATCATTAACAACTCAAAAATCATTACGATTTGGGCACTACCCATGAAGATATAGGAGATGACAAAAGTGGCTACCCTACTGAGAATTGACGCGAGTGCGCGTATAACTCGATCGCTCAGCCGAGGTTTAACGGCTGCATTCACTGAACAGTGGTTGAAGTTTAGACCCAATGACACTCTGATTACACGAGATGTAGGACAGAATCCGCCTCCAGCCATCAGTGAGACTTGGATTGCTGCTGCTTTTACTGCACCTCAGCAGCGAACTCCCGAACAACAGGAGGCACTTAAAGTTTCTGATCAACTGATTGATGAACTAGAACTTGCTGATCTGATCGTGATCGGCACACCGATGTACAACTATGGAGTGCCAGCAGCCCTGAAAGCCTGGATTGATCAAGTCATTCGGATTGGGCGCACCTTTTCATTTGATTTAGCGCGGGGCGAGCAACCGATCGAACCCACTTTAAGCGGAAAAACCCTGGTTATTCTGTCTGCATCGGGGGAAGGTGGCTTTGAATTCGGCGGCGTTCAGGCTGCCATGAACCATCTTGATCCCGCCATTGTCACCGCCTCCAGATTGTTTGGAGTCAGTGAACACCATGTCATTCGCATCGAATACCAGGAATTTGGGGACGATCGCCATCAACAATCGATTCAATTTGCTCATGCAACAATTCCGAGCTTAGTGCAACAGCTCACTCAAAAAACGGGAGCAGGGACGAACGGCCGTTCGTCCCGGCAGGGGTAAAAACATTCTCAGAAATCACCTTAGAGTCTGATGACATGCCGGTGTGTGGAGGTTTGTCCACCTCCCTCCCGCGAATAAACCGAAAATTCCAACCCTATAAACAATTAGGTGGACAAATGCGTAACTCGCAGCGGTGCAGGCAGTTTTTTCTGACCACAACCGTGATCACCATTCTCTAAGCCCACCGCCCTGCAAATTTATGCTCGTTTGAGGATCTAACAGATGGATATTGAACATACAAAACAACAGAGTATCTATGTGGAGATGACACCACAGCTAAAAACAGTACAGGAGCCATGCACAATCAGCGCTGAATTTATGGCTATCTTGCAACAAGACACCGAAAAGTTATTACATCAGGAACGATCTCAAATACCTGATCAGAACAGCGATCGCCATCCTCAAAAAGAACTGGTTGCCCATTGGGAGATCGAAAACGGCAAATTAGTTTGCAAGTGGTTAGTGAATGATGTTCAACCCTATAAAGCAGTAGGCGAATGAAGTAGATGGATTAGCAATCTAAAATCGCAAATCTAAAATCTAAAATCGGTACAAGGAGTTCTCACATGCTAGGGTTAAAAACCTTTTCTGCACAGCAACAGGCGCATTCCTGGATAGAACGTGCCCAACATCTCAGTAATCAGTTTGGCGATCGCAGTCGCAATGCCGATGAAAACGACATCTTTGTCACCGAAAACTTTGTTGAACTAAAACGACAGGGATTCGTTTCTGCGGGCGTCCCCCGTGACTTGGGCGGTGACGGAGCCAGCTATGCCGAAATGTGTGCCGTGTTGCGGGAACTTGCCCACCACTGCAGTTCCACAGCGCTTGCCTTTTCCATGCACACCCATCAAGTCATGACGGCTGCATGGCGTTGGCAGCATCAGGGTGCTCCGGTCGATGGCTTACTGAGACGGGTTGCAATGGAACAGATTGTGATTCTCAGTAGCGGCGGATCAGACTGGCTGCAAGGTTCGGGCACGGCGATTCGTGTTGAAGGGGGTTATCAGATCAACGCCCGCAAAGTATTTGCCAGTGGTGCGCCTGCCGGTGATCTCCTGATAACCAGTGCGGTGTACGACGATCCAGAAGTCGGTGCGATCGTGCTGCATTTCGCCATTCCAGTTCATGCCACAGGCGTGATGATCGACCCAGTTTGGTCTGCAATGGGAATGCGCGGCACGGGTTCGCACACAATTGTGTTATCGGATGTATTTGTCGCAGATAGCGCGATCGCTCTGAAGCGTCCCCAGGGCAAATGGCATCCCCTATTCCACACCATTTCGATGCTGGCATTTCCGCTGGTTTACTCGGTGTATGTCGGAGTTGCCGAAGCGGCCCGCGATCGCGCCATCCAACAGATTCGCAATCGTCCAGAAAACGATCATGTTTGCTACTTGGTTGGCGGTATGGATAACGAACTGACCGCTGCAAAATTGGCATTGCAACACATGATTACCGTTGCCGAGTCCAGCCAACCTGGATTTGAGACTACCAATCAGGTGATGATGGGTCGCACCCTAGCCGCCGGTGCTGTGCTAAATGTCGTGGATCTGGCCATGGAAGCCACGGGTGGGACTGCCTTCTACCGCTCAATGGGATTGGAGCAACTGTTCCGGGATGCCCAAGCTACCCGTTACCATCCCCTGCGCGAAGGGGATCAACGCCGCCTGGCAGGTCAACTTGCTTTGGGTTGGGCGATCGACGCAACTTAGGTGGCTTGAAACCTTTGCTCAGCCATTCCTGCTTGCGGTTTCTCCAGATAGCTGGGATTCTTGCATTGAGGAAGTTCGTGAGCGTGTGCGGCCAACCCTATTCCTGACGTTATTACGCCGATAATAAAGAGCAGCATCTGCCCGCACATAGGACGGCAAGATTAATCGATTTGGTAGACCCACTGGGCGATCGTCATTTGAAGACAATGCCCAAACCAAACCCTAACCCTTTCAGATCTCCCGTTTGAATTTCGTATTTTGTCCACAAGCTGGCGCGATGTTTTGCTGTATTGGTCAAGGTTTCACCGATGGGAATGGTGTTGTCTTCGCTAACAAAAGCGTCAGTGTAGGCATAGGTGGCGATAATGTCCCATCCTGGTAAAGTCCAGGGTTGGTCGGTAAAAGCTGTAGCTGCCAAATGTCATGCTGGCAGCATAGCGTGGGTCAGCGAGTGGTTTTTTGGTGATCGTGTTGACCACTCCAGCGATACTGCCAAAGGAACCGCCGTACAGTACAGAGGCTGGACCTTTAAGAAATTCAACTCGCTCCACATTGGCAACATCGCGTGGACTGAGGAAACCAAAATCTCGGAAGCCATTGCGAAACGCTTCAAAGCTGGTTTCAAATCCGCGCAGATAGTAGCCCTGAGAGGAGAGACCGCCATACCCAGATTGAGACTGCACACCGCTGACGTAATCTGCCAGGTCATTCAAGCGCACAATCTGCCGGTCTTCAATGAATTGTCTTGGAATCACCTGAACCGAAGCAGGAACATCCCGCAGTGGCACATCCAGTTTCGCTGCTGTGGAAGCATTGGGCACCCGATAGCCGCGCTGTCCTTCGCCCGTCACCACAATTTCCTCATCGGGTTCGTCTGTTTCTGGGTTGAGGCTATAGCTGAGATTGCCAGTTATGAGCGTCACCTCTTGAGTGGGTGGTGCGGTTTTCCCAGCAACATTGATCCGAATACTGTTCGTATCCAGTTGTGTGACGCGGACGTTGGCAATTTCCGCAGTTGGATTCTCGGTACTGAATTCCTGAGCGTTTGGCAATGCCAGCACGGTATTGGGAATGTCCGCAATCAGGCTGTTGCCGACCGTTCTGAATTTGGTCGCATCGACTTGCAGAGGTTTGCCATCTTGCGTTTCCAACACAATTTCCAGTCCAGTATCCGTGCGATCGAGTTTTACACCAGTAACCGATATCGGTGATTCCGCTCTGGTTTCTTGTTTGATTTTTTGAATTTGTCCCAGCCATTCTTGAACGGTGGTTGCAGGACGATGCAAATCTTTCAGTCTGGATGCTGTGGACTGTTGAGTAATTTGTGCTTGAACCGATTGTGCAATCAAAGTGAGTAGAATTGCGGCTAGCCAGGATGAATGAATAGAGTGGAGTTTCATGAGTGAGTTACTTCTTGATTTCAGAATGAATGGCTGTTACAACAGGAAATGATTGAGTGCGATCGCGCTTGCGCCATCGATACCACCACATTACGAAGCCAGTGATGAACAGAATCAGTGGTGCCAGCCCAACAAAGATGTAGAGAATGCGAGAGGGTAAACCCCAGAAGGTGCCGTAGTGCAGGGGAGTGAAGGAGGCAAGGACGCGATCGCCCAGTTTGGGATTTGCACCATCTTTGATTTGCAGCACTGCACCTGTGTACTGATCGAGAAATACAAAGCTGCGCCCAAAGATCCAATCTTCCTGGGGAAACTTCTTGCGCACCCGATAAGCGGCGTCTGGCTTTTGCGGCAGATTGATCAGTGTCGTCACACCTCCCGGTAAGGCAGCATCGGCTTTGGGCAGAATGTCGGACAGACTCAGCGCAGGTTGTTGGGCGATCGCGGTTGACGTGGGAATGGGTGGATTGGGTGTACCCGTGAGCGCATAGATGACTGGATACATCGTTTCATTGAAGTTCCAGACAAACCCTGTAAACGCCGTGAATGCCAGAAACACAGCGGTAATAATTCCGGCGACCTTATGCAGGTCATAACTGGTGCGTTTGGGATGAGCCTTCCATTTGATTTTGAAGCCCGCAATCAGCTTGCGCCAACCTGACCAGAGGGCAATTCCGGTGACACAAGCACAAACAGTAAGCCTGCGATCGCCCCCATTACCACTTCGCCGTTGTGCCCCGCTAACAGAGCATAGTGCAGCTTAAAGGTGAAATACGTCCAGGTGTGCTCGTTGATCAAACTGCCCATGATTGCGCCGGTGTAGGGATTCACAAACACAGCCGTTGTTTTCTCGTCCGGCGATTTCAGGCTGACGCGGTAGGGGGCATCGGCGACTGGCTTGCGCAGAATTGCCGTGGGTTTCAAGTCTGGCTGGTCAGCATAGGCGGCTTTCACCGTGTTGAGAACTCTGTCGGGGGCAACCAGTTCACCTTCTGGAATCACCCGCCCAAACTGAGCCGCTATTTGGGCTTCGCTGATTTCGCGCTGAAACACCAAAGCGCTTCCAGTTAGACCGGCAATGACTACAAACAATCCAACTACAAGTCCAATGATTCGATGAGAATAGAACAACACATCACGCACTCGTTTGGAATTCATGGTAGAAGCTCCTCAGGGGTCAATTTAGAAGGTATAAGAAATAGTTCCTTGTACGGTGAAAGGGGCACCTGGAAGAATACTGGAGCGATTTTGAGTGCCTGCGTAATACACAGTGTCGAATAGATTCTTGACGTTAAGTGAGATTCTAAATCCACCAGTTGTGTAATAGATACTGGCATCGACACGGGCATAGCTAGGGACTTCAAAGCTATTGGCTAAGTCCCCCGATCGAGCGTCTACAAAAAACACACCTGCACCGACTCCCAAGCCTTTCAATCTGCCCGTTTGCAATGTGTAAGTTGTCCATAAGCTGGCAGTATTGTAGGGAATATTAATTAGCCGATTGCCCACCGGAAATCGATTGTCTTTTCGGACTTCGGCATCGGTGTAAGCATAGGATGCGATCACATTCCAACCGGGCAAAATTTCCCCAGTAATATCCAGTTCTATTCCCTGGCTACGCTGTTCCCCAACTTGAATTGAGAAGTTTGCATTTCTGGGATCGGCGGTCAGCACATTGCTTTTGGTGATTTGATACCCTGCCAGGGTTGCTGAAAGACGATCGCGAATCAGGTCTACCTTAATCCCGACTTCGTACTGAGTGCCACGCTCTGGTACGAATGCCTCTCCATCCAGACTTTGCCCAATCTGCGGCTGGAACGATCGGGCGTAGTTGGCATACAACGAAACCGCTTTACTCGGCTGGTAAACAATGCCGACACGGGGTGAAAAGGCTGATCCCTGCTGGCGATCGCTCAAACTGGGGGTACTGGGTCTGAGTTCATCCTGCCGGTAGCCGTCATACCTGCCGCCAACTACCAGTTTAAGATTTTCCAACAACTCGATTTGGTTCTGGATATAGATGCCCAACAGCCTGACAATGTAATCGCGATCGTTTTGCGGCGCAGGACGCAGCACCGGAATTCGCACACGGTTGTAATCCGGATTGAATAAATCAATCGTCGTCACATCCCTAGCCGTGCTGGCGAAGTTATTGTAATTCCAGCCATCGATTTTATTCAGCTCTACACCAAACAAGAGTGTGTGCTGAATCGGGCCAGTCGAGAATTTTCCAACGACATCAGTTTGCCAGGTATAGGTTTCGTACAGTTGGTCGATCGCGTTGGAACTGAGGGGCACGGTGCGATTATTGGCACGCAGGTTGCCTGCTTGCACCGCCAGGGGACGCAATTCAATGCTTTTAGTGGCACGAAAGGCGCTGCGTAAAGATAGACTGTCACTAAAGCGATGATCGAGGTAGAGATAGCCCCGTTTTTCATCAAAGGTGTTGCGCTCTGTTCCAGGGCCAAGATAGCGGCTGATGGGTACGTCCGGAACACCCGTTCCTAACGCCACTAACCCGCGATCGATCGGACGTTTGTCATACAGAAATGAGCCTTCAAACGTGAGTGTTGTTCGGGGACTGATTTTCCAGGCAACCGTCGGCGCAATGAAGAAACATCAACCAGCCCACCACGGTTTGTTTCCACGGCCGAGAACCCAAAACCGTGCCGTCATAAGGATTCACATACACATCGGTATAGTCATCCTGGGGAGACGCCATCATCACGGTATAGGACTGATTGGGCGATCGCGGCAGGGTGATCCGATGTAGCTTCAGATTAGGCTGAGCTGCTTGAGCAATCTCCACCACTTGTTGCGGTGAAATTGGTTCACCTTGAGCCACCACTTGCACTAACTGGGGATTGAGAAGAGGGTCAAGTTCCTCGGAAAACACCAGTAAGCTTCCCGTCAAACCAATGACCACCAGCAAAATTCCCGCTATGACACCGATATAACCATGTAAAGCCAGAGCAAGACGACGCGGTTTCATGATTAAAACTCCACTGAAACAGTTGCCAGAACACTCAACGGAGCACCGGGTGTAACTTCCAATCGGCTACCAAATGAGGCACCCGTGTAATACTCGACATTGAATAAGTTGCGAACATTCAACTGCACTCTCCAATTGTTCCGACGATAAAACAGTGCAGCATCGGTTCGGAAGTAGCTCGGCAATTGAAATGTATTATTCAAATCACCAGAACGATCCGCTACGTAATACATCCCTAAGCCAGCTCCCAACCCTTTCAAACTACCCGTTTGAATTTCGTAAGTGGTCCACAAACTGGCAGTCCACCTGGGAATGTTGTCGAGAAAATTACCCACGGGCAGCACGTTATCTTCCGTAATCCGGGCATCGGTATAGGACGTAGAGGCAATGATGTTCCAACCGGGTGTAATTTCGCCCAGGATATCGAACTCAATTCCCTTGCTGGTCACTTCCCCAGTCTGAATTTGAAACAGCCTAGCGGGATCACTGGGATCAGCGGTTGCCACATTTTGCTTGGTCAGGTAATAGGCTGCCAGAGTTGCAATCAGTTTAGGGGTGAGTTGGGCCTTGACTCCCACCTCAAACTGTTCCCCCGTTTCTGGTTCAAATGCAGAGTCATCTGCATTGCGAGACGCTCCAAAGGATGGCTTGAAGGAGCGACTATAGGAGCCATAGAGGGAAAGCGTTTCGATAGGTTGATAGACAATGCCAAACCGAGGCGTAACCGCACTATCTGACTGTTCAAACTCCTGTCTTGGATCGGGTAAAAATTCAGTGCTCCGCTGTTGCTTAAAGCTGTCATATCGAAATCCCAATAATAGTTTGAGATTGGGAAGCAGTGCAATTTGATCTTGTAGGTAAACGCCAGTGGTATAGGTGGTGTCATCCCGGAAGAAAATCGGTTCTTTTGGATAACGCAGTCTAGCGTAAATAGGGTTGAAGATATTGATCGACGGATATTCAAACCCAAAACGGAATTCCGGTTTTTCTATGATCCTGCTGCGTTCAAACCCAACTAGCAACTGATGCTGAATTGAACCAGTGGAAAATTTACCAATCAGATTGGTGTCGGTGAAGAAGTTTTCGTAGTACCCACCTGCCCAATATTGCG
>JAAUSG010000141.1 GCA_012034055.1 Leptolyngbyaceae cyanobacterium RU_5_1
AGAATCCCTGCATCGGGATGACAACTCTGCCAAATTGATTAAAAAGATTGGGCTGATTTGCTCAATAGTGGGGATGGACTACGCCTCACTTAAAACCGCCTCTGAACTCTGGTTCGGAGGAAGCCCGCGCTGTACCTGAAAGGTCAGCGTCGGGAGGAGTCACATTTAATAATCTTTGCAATTTGCAGGTTACTTCAAATTACGCTTTACGATTTTTGGTTTGCTTTAAAGAGACCTGGTTTGTGCTTCATCAATTCACATACAAGTGTTATGATCCGCTGAAGTTTGGTAATTTCTGCTGCAACGTTGGCTACCACATGATAGGCACTGCTGGAGCAGCACAACCGTCCCTTAACCTAGTTTGAAAAGAGGAGTTGTCCTTGTCTCGTCGTTACCTATTTACCTCCGAATCTGTTACTGAGGGTCACCCTGACAAAATTTGTGACCAGATATCAGACACGATTCTGGATATCCTACTGGCTCAAGATCCAACAAGTCGGGTTGCAGCAGAAGTTGTTGTGAATACAGGACTTGTTCTGATCACAGGGGAAATTACTTCCAAGGCTCAGGTTAACTACATCGATATTGCCAGACAAAAGATTGCCGAAATTGGTTATACCGGTGTAGACAGCGGGTTCTCAGCAAATAGCTGCTCTGTACTGATCGCGTTGGATGCTCAGTCTCCAGATATTGCTCAAGGTGTCAATACAGCTCAAGAAGCTCGGGAGCTATCGAGTGACGAGTTGGACACGGTTGGAGCAGGGGATCAAGGCATTATGTTTGGGTTTGCCTGCAATGAAACGCCTGAGTTGATGCCGTTGCCAATTTGCCTTGCGCATCGGATTTCTCGTAAGTTGGCAGTCGTTCGGAAGACGGGTCAGCTTGCTTACCTGCGTCCGGATGGAAAGACTCAAGTCACCGTTCTGTATGAAGACAACCGTCCCATTGGAATCGATACCATTCTGGTCTCAACGCAGCATACACCAACCATTGGAGACATTACAGACGATGCGGCGATCCAGGCAAAAATTAAGGAAGACCTGTGGGTGCTTGTGGTACAGCCAGTCTTTGCTGATTTGGATGTGAAACCTGACCACAATACTCGGTTCCTGGTTAATCCAACCGGTAAGTTCGTAATCGGTGGGCCTCAAGGCGATTCTGGTCTCACGGGGCGCAAAATTATTGTAGACACTTATGGCGGCTATTCCCGTCATGGCGGCGGTGCATTCTCTGGTAAGGATCCAACGAAGGTAGACCGCAGTGCGGCTTATGCCTGCCGATATGTCGCAAAGAATATCGTTGCGGCCGGGTTGGCAGCTCGATGTGAGGTGCAGTTGAGCTATGCGATCGGTGTCGCTCGTCCAGTTAGCATCATGGTAGATACGTTTGGCACCGGTAAGGTTGACGACGATCGCCTCCTGGAACTAGTCAAGCAACACTTTGAACTCCGTCCGGCTGGCATTATTCAAACCTTCAACCTGCGCAACCTCCCAGCAGAACGGGGGGGGCGCTTCTATCAGGATGTTGCTGCCTATGGTCATATGGGGCGTACGGATCTAGACTTGCCCTGGGAGCAAACAGATAAGGCAGCTTTGCTGAAGGAAAAAGCAAGTCAGATGCTTTCAATAGCTTAACTGATGCAGTTTGATCGAGATAACTGACCAGCAGCTTGTGCGAAATGTGGAGTGCGGAGCGGAGCGTTATTGCTAACTCCGCATTTTGCATTTACAAATCCCATTCCAACCATCGGTATTCTGCTGTTAGCTGTGGCAACCCTGGAAGCAGATGGATCGTTAATGTGTATTGGCTATGGTATTACGCTGGTTGTGTTTAGTATTGCCTATGCGCTTTGGCTGGCACCTGGACTGATGCAGAACATAGTCAGTTGAGGGGGACTAGAGGACAATCGGATCAACTTCATACTCATACCACTGGCGTTGAAACCATTCGGCGACAACCGGGCGCAGGACAAATTTGGGTGGACAACCCGCTTTCACATCAATCCGCAAGAACGAGTAAGGACGCCGCTTTTTGGAGCCTTGCCCACTTCGCCCCACAAACAGATGAGACTTCGCGACCAGGTAGGTGTTGGCGTCTGAATCACCCAATGATTCTGTTAACTCTGCACCTTCCATCCGTTGCCGTCGCAAGCTAAAACCACTGCCACCGCAGACAATCCAATTAGTGTGGGCGTCTGCATGTCCAGTATCGGTGGTACGAAGATATTCCAGGCAATGAGCGTGACCATTAATGACTAGATCCACAATTGGGCGTCCTTGCGTCAAATCCCCAACTTTTTCGGCAACCGTATTCAAAACGTGGCGCAGGCGTTGACGGACAACTAGCGTTTGGGCCTGATGCCACTTTGTTGCCTCGGTTACGTAAGGGGGATGGTGGAAATAGAGCACTCGCCCACGCACCGACTCGGTTTGCCAGGACTCAATTAGCCGTTGCTGGAGCCATTCCAGTTGTTCCAGGTCGGTGATGGTTTGCTCATCCGCCGCCAGTTGTTTGTCAATATCCCGAATCAGTTCAGACAGTTGCTCCGATTTTGCCTGCAAGTCATCTAACTGCTCAGCATCTTCAGGTTTATTCGAGTCAAGTTTGCCAGACCGTTCAAGAACAGCTAGCCGTTCTTGTTCCAACCTGGTTCGCTCTTGCCGCAACTGGCGACGAAAGTCATCTCCTTCAGGCGTTGCTGGTAACGGAATCGGGGCATTGAAGGTGTTGGAATCGATCGCGAAGAAGTCGATGCCACCGGCACGAAAAGTGTAGTAGCGGTTGGGCAAGCGGGTGAACTGACCAGGCTGATAGCGAAGGCAGCGTCCAGTGCTAGTTTGAGCGGTGTAATGGTTGTCTAAATGATGTTCCAGCCCAGAGGACGTAAACGCTTTGAGACAATCCAAAAAGGCACAGGCGTAGGCATTTCCCTGCCCCGATCCCTGCTTACCAATATCAAAATCCAGGTGCTGCCCTAGAAGATAGCGGAGTGGCAAAGCAGCCTGTAACAGGAGTCCATAAATCTGCGGCAGGTCGTAGTAGTCATGATTGCCGGGGACTGGTAGAAACGGCAGGTTGAACACCATTTGATCGTAGGCAATCTGTTCAGGAGTTTCACCGCCTACTAAAAATTCTCGATAAGGTTCTATAAAGTTTTTCGGATAGAATTCGCTTGACCCAACCATGTAGATAACGTCACCTGTGTGCAAGATGAAGCGACAGTCATCTCGATGGGCCAGCATTTGTTCAGCAATTCGTCGTTGCGGGTTGTACCCCCGATGTTCACCAGAGCCACTGTCTCCGATGACTAGAAATGAGAATTCGGGACTGTCTTGCTTGCCGTCATCGAGAACTAAGCGGGTTTGATCGATGACGCGCTGCAGAATCAGGCGATCGCGCCAGCGGACTCGCTGCTGCATTTTCAGGATTTTGGTGCGATCGCAGGCTCGGTGACAAGTCGCATGGTCGGTTGCTGGGGAGTGGGGAATGACGAATGACGAATGACGAGTGGAGGGTGGGAAATAAATACTGCTTAACCACCATCCACCATTCACTATTCACCATTCACGATGCGCTGTCTACTCACGTCTGATTCATAACTGATTTGATTGGAACTATAGGAAGAGGGTTCGATATGAATCGTAATCCGTGCCGGAGCGTAGCGTTCTTCGAGTTTGGCTTCCACGGCTTCAGTGATCTGATGGGCAGTTTCCACATCAGGCGCATCCGCAATTAAATGCATTTCGATAAAGGTTTGGCGTCCGACAATGCCCCTGGACGCAATGCTGTGACAGTTGAGTACACCGGGTATCTGCATGACTAATGCATGGATCGCCTCTGGCGCGATCGCCATCTCATCCACCAACCAGGGCAGATTGGCCCGAATCACCAACCATCCACTCCGAAACACCAGCAGTGCAACTGGAAACGCTAACACAACATCTAACCACCGAATGCCCCAAATCCAGATACCAACTAAACCACCCAGCACGCTGATGGTGACCCAAATATCGCTCATCGTGTGTTGAGCATCGGCGATCAAAATTGGGCTGCCCACTTGTCGCCCAACATGGCGCTCATAGAAGGCAACAAAGATATTTACCCCTAGCACAACCAACAGTAGCCACAACTCTGGAGCGGTAATGTTGACGCTGGACTGGGTTGGATTCAAAAGTCGTTCAATGGCGCTTTGCACAATCTCAAAAAATGCGACTCCCAAAAATGCGGCAATTCCTAATGCCCCAACGGCCTCAAATTTTTGGTGTCCGTAGGGATGATCGCGATCGGGGGTCGGCGACGAAAGCCGACTTGTCACCAATCCCAAAATGTTGTTTGCACTATCGGTGACGCTGTGTAGCGCATCTGCTAACAAACTCAAGGATCCAGTTGCCCAACCCACCCCTGCTTTCAGCACCATCACAAACAGGTTCAATACCAGGGTAATGAACAACACCCGACGAACAGTAGCGCGATTATCAGTAGCCATAGTGTTTTTGCAGGTGTTAGGGGTCAGGGTCAGGGAAGTTGCGACATCCGACACCTGATTCCATTATGGGTGTGACAACTATATGACGACGATCGATCGCAGCATCCCCTCCCCAGTAACATTGAATTACTGACGCCAGGTTTAATCACGAATGTCTACTTCTCGCTTAACTCTGAACCTCGTTGAGGGTTCTGTTTCATTCCAATTCACACCCCAAGCGGCTAAAGAACTACAAGCTACGCTTTCTGCCTTGATAAGTAACCTTAAAACGACAGCGGCGAAAGCCATTCCTGGAAGCAAAGCCAATCCCCAAACGCCAATGGAATATCAGCATACCGGGGATATTTTCTAGAAATTTTCTGCAATCCGAACATTTGGCCGTCTCCCTTCGCGGCTAAAGTATTGCTTACTCTGCGGGATGATCGAATTCGCCTCACCACTGAAGCCGAACTCAGCCGCCTGGTTGAAGATGTGAATCAATATTTAGACCAGGTTGGTTGAAACGATGCTCTTATCGAGTCCGCGTGCCCTGACTTTTTGCAGCAGGTGATTGCGAATTTCGGCGCGATCGCTCGTCATAAGAGCCGTAGTTGGGTGTTTTGAGATTCGATGGCTTGCTCCTGCGTCGGTTCCGATGCTCCGACGGAATTCGGCAGATTGAGCCAAGCGTGGCCTTCGACGGATACCAACCCTTGAGCAGCTTCTAAAATGTCAGTGGCAATGTCCCGTAAATCGTCTCTGTTGGTCAGGTACGTCCGCAATGCTTCCAGGGGATCGAGCTGATTGCCTAATCCCAACTCTGGTAGGCGCGATCGCGTGAGTTGGCTAATTAGTTCGGGGCGAATTGTAACGCTGTGTGCAGCAGTCAACGCCGCCTGGAGAGCAGTGCTGTCGATTTGGTCAAGCTGGCTTGAACGGAGATGATAGATCAGACGAACGACAGCGTCTTGAATGCGATCGTGGGATAGGGCCTGCAGCAGTTCTGCTTGCGGATCGTCTGCCTCGGACACATCGACCTCAATTGTGCAGAATCTGCGCACCGGCAAAGGGCAAAACTCAAACGTTGTCCGTTCGCGTTCCAGCTCAACCAGGACAAATCCTTTATCCTCTTTCTCTTCGCTAAAATCGACCCGCTCAATGCTGCCGGGATACACAATCGGAGGTTGGTCACAAAGCACTTGATGACGGTGAACGTGCCCCAGGGCTACGTAGTCAAAGCAGGGGCGTGCCAGCAGGGAGATCGGGACTGTGAAGCCTTTGCCCACAGCTAAAAATCGCTCGGCTCCGTAGCTGGCGGTATCAACCATGGCGTGTGCCAGAAGAACGGTTGGAATATCTGCGTCAAGTCGGCGGATTTCCCCTTCCAGAGCAAGCCGTAAGCGATCGCCCAACCACTGATTGACCTCAGTCATTGACAGTCCCTCTGCAGCGGGGCGGGTCAGTAGGGTGGAGCGGGTGAGCCACGGTAGTGTGATCACCTGCACGGGACCCTTTCGAGTTTGGACGACATGGGTATCCAAGCGATCGCCGACCACAAACCCCGGCACCCCTAACGTGCGATAAATGCACAAACTGGCTCCACCCTGCCCCTGAGAATGCTGGTCATGATTGCCGACTAGCAACACGGTCGGAATTTGAGCATCAGCCAGGCGACGAAACTGGTTGGCAAACGCTTCCTGAACATAGGGCGGAGGCGTTGCATCAGGAAACGCATCGCCCCCAAAAAGCACCAGATCAACCGGTTCAGAGAGGGCGCGATCGATACACCGCCCCAACGTTTCTACAAAATCTTCTAGCCGACTATTGAGTCCAGTCTCCGGGTTGATTCGACCATGCGAAAACCCACTTCCCATGTGAATATCAGACAGGTGCAGGAGTTTAATCATTTGCCCTAACGATTTGAAACTGAGCCTTCGCTAAAATTAGTCAGGTTTTAATGATGTACCTATGATTGAACCCTAATCTAATAAAAAACAACATTTGTGATGGAGGTGACGAGATGACGACTCGATCCATTAACCCTGGTCAATTACTACGAACCAGCTTCGCCATGATATCTCCAGTCTATTTTCCTCTTTTATTGTTAAATATGTTAGGGCCTATCTATGGAATTTATTCTTTCCTGGTAGCGATTCCTTACTTCCTGCCGTTGACCAGTCCCGGTTTAGTTTTAAATCTCGCAAATCACTTTCTTTTTCTTCATCCACTGCAGGATGTAAAGATGCCAATGATTAATTTTGCGTTTTTTCTTTTCATAGGTCCCTGGTTATTTGGAATCGCAATTTACTACACCCATCAATATCTTAATCAACAGAAGGTGAGCCTGTATCAGGCAAGCCAACAGGTGAGTACCAGAATCGGTTCTCTGCTGTTGGCATCTGTAGCGCTCCATCTAGTTGCGGTTCTGGGGTTTCTATCCCTCTATTTTGAATTCAGAATACTGCAGCAATTTAATCACTCAATCCTCTTTCTCCTACTAGGAATACTAGTGTGCTCAATTCCAGTCCTTGCTTGCCTATTTCTAACAATTTGCACTGGCTTTACCCTTTACTTCATTGAGCTAGATGATTGTAGCGTTTGGGAAGCGGTTAAGCGGAGTTGGAGAGTATTTGAAAACCGATTTCAAGCTGTAATTTGGGCGATCGCCTGCGGCTCTCTCATCCCCTTAATTCCAATTAAATTGATTAGTCTTTTGATGGGAGTGATTACCAAACAAGAAGAAGATAGAGTCAGTGCCCAACTGATCGGAATTATTTTATGGTTTTTAATTAGCCCACTACTTAACGTTTATTCAGTCCTACTCTATATGCGGCTACGAACCCCAGCAACGCTCTCTCAATCTGACATAGGAACACCCGCATAGACATCATCAAAAATCTGGAGGAGCAGGGTTCGACTAAAGCCAATGGGCTTTGCTCTCCCTTCAGACTCTCACCGTCGCTGTAAAAATTTTATAATTCAGATGGTTGCTGGCGATGAAGTTAACCTTTGTTACAAAGCTAGAAACGGCACAGGCAACGTGATACGTTCACTTACGTGCATAATCATGCAAAGTTTTAATGCAGAGTTATATAAAGGAGAACACCCTTGGATTCACGTTCACGGCAACCTTTAGAAACATCTTCTCGAGAAGATTTCAGCGAGTACGTTGCCCATCTTCAGCTTCACATGACTCTACAGGCTCGTAACCTGGTTCCACCGATTACACAAGCAGGTGATAGCCGAGAGCAATTACTCCATCAAACGCAGGCTAATTTTGAAAAGCAAGTTTCGCGTCAGAGTATTTAAGCAAGGGGGTATCTGGCATGGAAATGATAGGATCAAAATCATTATTCTTATCGCCAGAAACTTCATTAAGATTCTGCATAGGCTTCAGTTTGATCTGTAGTTTACAGTTTTTCAAATTAAACCTTGTCCACGTCCAGGACTGAAGTTTTTCTTAAGGGAAAATCACAGGTTCTGAGTTGGACGTAGTCTAGGTTGACTTGGAAACTCATTAGCAGGTTTTTCTCTGCAGGCATCGCTGTTTCTGGTTCACTAGAGAAGTCTTACGAGAGCAGGTAGATGCCACTGGGATATGCCTAATGATCAACTGTTTACCCTGAGCCGAGAGTTGCCTGCGGCTGTTTTTGATCAGATTTCGGCAGTAATGCATGAGGTGGCGCAGGTTGGTGAGGGTGAGACATTTCTGTTCACAGACACCACACTCCCACTGTCTGAGTGGCTGGCTGACCAGGGAGTTCAACGGTTTACAGTTGTTATTTCAACCCGGTTCAGTGGATTGCTTAAGGGCAAATCTATGCGTTTGGAGTCTGGATTGCCCGATTTATCAGTGTTTGAGCAGCAAGGCAGCCTTCGAGAACGGTCAGTTCAGCCGGAATGGTGCCAGGTTGAACTTAGTTTTGATCCAACCGCGATCGCCGATTTTCTGTTGCAACTCTATGAACGATTACCTCCCCAGTTGAAGATTCGTCATCGTTTAGAGCAGGCTAGTCAATTACTTCAGCCCAACGATGCTAATCTGCAAAGCGAGTTTACGCTGCGGTTGGCTGAGGTGCTGGCCGTAGGGCAAAGAGTAGATGCGTTTGTTGTGGGCGATCGCTCCAGCACTGTTCAAACGGCAGCAGACACACTGCAGCAGCACATTGACCCGGAACAGGTATTTAATCAGGTCGCAACCCAAATTCGTAAAACGCAAGAGCTGTCGCTGATTTTGGAGACGGCCATCCAGCAAATATGCTCATTTCTACAGGCAGATCGGGTCATCATTATCAGTTTGAACCGGGATTGGCTGCAGAGATGCCCAGTCAAACGCCTGAGTTAGACGTTCGCACCATCCAACCATCCGACCTGGTTTGCGGTCGAATTACCTACGAAGCCAGGTCAAACCCTTCAGTTCCGCGCATCTTGAACTTGGGCGAGGGAGTTCAGTGCTTCATTGGCGTACCCGACTACAAGGAAAAGTATCGGAAAGGGGCAACTCACGCTGTTGATGACATCCAAACGACCTATGTTAATGCCCCCTGCCTGATTGGACTTCTGCAATGGGCACAGGTGCAGTCCAAACTGGTGGTGCCGATTGTGGTGCAGGAAGAATTGTGGGGCTTGCTGATTGTCCATCAATGCTCCGGTCCCCGTTACTGGCAGGAGGGTGAAACCCAGTTTCTGCGCTACATGGCTGAACTGTTGGCGATCGCCATTTACCAAACTCAACTCTACGGACAGCTTCAGCAACAGGCGCAAACGCTAGAGCGACAAGTGATTGAGCGGACTCAAGAGTTGCATGATGCTTTGAATGCTGCCCAGTCTGCAAGTCTTGCCAAGACGGAGTTTCTGGCATCGATCAGCCATGAACTACGAACACCGCTAACCGCGATTATTGGGATGTCTACCACACTGTTGCGGTTGCCGACTGATTCTAGTCGAGAACGCCTGCTTTCCTTTGAGAAACAACAAGACTATCTCAAAATTATTCGTAACAGTGGCGATCACTTGCTGGAACTGATCAATGACATCCTTGATCTTTCTCAGGTTGAGGCAGGGAGAGCCATTCTTGACATTCGGGAATTTTCCCTGGCTCAAGTGGCGACTGAAAGCGTGCGCATGTTGAAAGACAAAGCACATCAAAACGCCATTAAGCTCGAACTAGATCTCAGGCAACCTCAGTATGGCGGAGTTCCTGCGTCTAAAACAGACCGTTTTGTTGCCGATCCACGCCGCGTTAAACAGATTCTGCTGAATTTGCTCAGCAATGCGATTAAGTTCACTCCTCACGGGGGGCGAGTCATGCTGCGCACCTGGATAGAGCAAGACAAAGCCATTTTGCAAATCGAGGATACTGGGATCGGCATTCCCGACCATCAGTTTCCTCTACTGTTCAAGAAGTTTCAGCAGTTAGACACCTCCTATCATGCCAGTATGAAGGAACGGGCTTAGGACTGGCGCTGACCCAGCAACTGGTCGAACTGCATGGTGGACGGATTGAGGTAGAGTCAACGGTGGATGTGGGGTCTATATTTACCGTTTGGTTACCCGTTCAACCGCTGCTGGTTCAAAAGCAGGAGGAAAATACAGCTAAGAATGGCGCGATCGCACCCTCTCAAGCACTGGGAAGACGGGTCGTTCTGATTGAGAATCATGAACAAACAGCAACGTTGATTTGTGACCTGTTAACCGCCGCAGGACATCAGGTGATTTGGATGATTGATGGACTCACAGCCCTGGCTCAGATTGAAATTCTCAAACCCGAAACGGTGGTGGTTGATACCCAACTAACGGGAATGAATGCGAGTGAAGTGTTGCAGCAGTTACGTCAAAACGCTAAAACCAAAACCATCAAGGTGGTGGTTTTAGCAATGGGCGATGAAGATACCGAGCGAGTGCGCTGGTTGGCTGAAGGGGCGGATGAGTGCCTGACGTTACCCATTACCCACCCCGAGGAACTGTTGGATAAGGTGACGGCGTTGATGACAGTTAAGTAAGGGGCGAATGACCATACTAAGCACCAGGTTGAACACACTCGCTGCTCATTGCAATCGCCTCGGTCAGTTTCTGCATCCGGGCGATCTGTTAGTGTTCAACTCTAGTCGCACCTTGCCCGCCTCCCTGAAAAGTTGTCCGTTCAC
The DNA here is from genome assembly GCA_012034055.1 of Leptolyngbyaceae cyanobacterium RU_5_1. GTDB lineage: Bacteria > Cyanobacteriota > Cyanobacteriia > Leptolyngbyales > Leptolyngbyaceae > JAAUSG01. Next base: position 10,612 of record JAAUSG010000141.1, read on the forward strand.
AACAGACTTCCCCAACAAAATCTCACGTCTAAACACATGTAGGGTTTCCGCTCCATGCCATAGCAGCACTGCATAGTCTGGAAGGTGGGTGATGCCTCTTCAAGTCTATCGATAACCGCGATCGCACCCCCCAGTTAGTTATGCCTCGACAGGCTTTTCAGCCGTTACCTCTAGCTCGGCTACCGGTTCAGTGAGAGCCTCTGGGGTCTCCTCAGACGCTGCCTCAGTGTCAGGCACTGTCTCGGTTTCAGCGGTTACCGGTTCAGTAGGAGTCTCTGGGATCTCTTCAGAGGGTACTTCAGCTTCTGCGACTAGTTCAGTAGAAGCCTCCAAAGTCTCTTCAGAGGGTACTTCGTCTTCTGCAACTGGTTCAGTAGAAGCCTCCAAAGTCTCTTCAGCTGGTGCTGCTGGTGCTGCGATCGCTTCAGCAGGAGTTTCCAGGGTCTCCTCAACCGTTGCTTCAGCGTCAGCGACTGGCGTAGCAGGAGCCTCTGGAGTCTCTTCAGATAGGGCTTCGGCGTCAGCCGTTACTTCTGGTTCAATTTCGGGTGGCAGTTCTTCTACCGGAGGTTTTGCCGGCTGGGGCTTGGGTCCACGCATCAGTGCCGGATTAATTGCCTGCCTGGGTTCTTCTCGCCGTGAATCTCCCTTCCCTTTGCCTTTGCTCTTGCCTCGGTCTTTAGCACGAGGTCGATTGTCACGTTGCCCAGACGGCTGGACATTGGAATCATTTGCCTCTGATCCCTCTGATCCCTCTGATCCCTCTGAGGCAGCTTTTGCCAGCCGCTCAGATTTCTTGATTGGACGTTCTACCATTGTTAAATTCTGTGAACTACTCGTATCCTATCCCGTTTGGGCTTTTGCCACATCACCCCAGATTTATTTCTTCACTTTAAATTCCAGTCAAGTTTCAATGTCTAGCGTGTGGATTAGAGTAGATCGCATAAGCAGGTGCCAGATTTCCGGTACGGCTGTTTTGTCATTTCCAGGCTCTACTTACTGAACCCATGTCTCCAATCACTCGCCTTCGTCACTATCGCCTGCGTATTGGATTTCTCGGTCTGTTGTTTGTGGGGTGTTTAGCGATCGCCCTGTTTGCCGGTTCATCGGCCACCCCTGCATCCTCACCAGCCGTTGAATCTGCCCAAACTACCCGGCAGAGTTCATCTGCGAAACAAACGGCGAAACCGGTCGATGCCGCATCCTTGACGTTGACCAAAGATGTTCGTAAGACGGTGTTAGACAATGGGTTAACGGTGCTGACCAAGGAGGTGAATACGGCTCCGGTGGTCACGGTGCAAGTCTGGTATCGGGTTGGGTCGCGGAATGAGGCTCCCGGTGTGAACGGGATTGCTCACCAGCTTGAGCACTTGATGTTCAAGGGCACCAGGGAGCGACCGATTCAGTTTGGGCGGTTTTTTAGTGCCCTGGGCAGCGCATCGAATGCCTTCACCAGCTACGATATGACGGCCTACTTCGGTACAGTTGAGCAGGACAAGCTGGAGTCTTTGCTGGTACTGGAAGCAGACCGTTTGCAGAACTCTTTAATTGGGGAGAAAGAACTGGCCAGCGAGAAGCGGGTTGTGATCTCCGAGCTACAGGGTTATGAGAACAGTCCAGGCTATCGATTGGGACGGGCGGTGATGCGATCGGCGTTTCCCAACAGCCCCTATGGACTGCCGGTGGGGGGCACGAAGGCGGATGTCGAGAAATTCACTGTCGATCAGGTGCGTTACTACTACAGCACCTTCTACCGACCGGATAATACCACCCTGATTATTGTCGGAAATTTCAAGACCGATGATGTCCTGAAACAGGTGAACGAGACATTTGGCAAAATTGCTAAACCAGGGGCACCGCTGCCTGCGGATCCGCGATCGCCCCAATCAGGCTCCAAGTCATCAAAACCAACCCCATCGAGCTCTCCAAAGGCTCCAATTGTGCTGCGGGAACCGGGCAGTACAGCATTGTTAAACGCCGTTTATCCACTGCCAGATGTGAGCCATCCCGACGTGCCTGCCCTGCAATTGATGGACTATATCCTGACAGGGGGTCGCAGTTCTCGAATTTATCAGGCGTTGGTAGAGTCTGGGCTAGCCAGTGATGCAGGCGGCTATGCCGCAAACCTGATTTCCGGTGGCTGGTATGAATTTTCGGTGACCGCTGCTCCAGGGAAAAAATTGCCAGACATTGATCGGGTTCTCCAACAGGTCGTTGCTGATTTACGGCTGAACAGCGTGACTCCAGAAGAGTTAGCGCGGGCAAAAGCTCAACTGCGGGCATCGATCTTGCTGCGCAACCGCGACATTAGCAGTCAGGCAAACCAACTGGGAGACGATCAGATCTCCACGGGGGATTATCGATTCACCGATCGCCTCCTGGCTGCGATCGCCAGAATTACGGCAGCCGACATCAAGCGAGTTGCCCAAACCTATCTCACATCTGCCAATCGCACCGTTGGCTTTTTTGAGCCAACCACCGCTGATGGCAAACCGGGATCGACACCGGGCAATTTCTCCCAAACTACAGAGAACTTTAGTCCTGGGGCTCCAGTCGATCCGGCAGAAGTTGCTAAATACCTGCCTCCAATCAAGCAAACGACGACGCAAACTCAGGCGCTTCCCGAAATACTCACGTTGAAGAACGGGTTGCAAGTGTTGCTCCTGCGCGATCGCAGTACCCCAACCGTCACCCTGAGTGGCTTTGTTGAAGCTGGAACGGGCTACGATCGCCCGGCAACGGCCGGTTTAGCCAATCTCACGGCGGCTAATTTGACGAACGGGACTAAAACTAAAGATGCTCTGGCGATCGCCAAAACTTTGGAGAATCGAGGTGCCAACCTGGAGTTTGCAGCCGGTCGGGAGGGGGTTTCCATCTCCGGTGAATCCTTAGCCGCAGATTTGCCAACTCTGGTGCAGGTGCTCTCAGATGTGTTGCAGAATGCCAACTTCCCGACCGACGAACTGGAACTGAGTCGTCAACGGGCATTGACGGCGCTCAAGCTAGAACTAGACAACCCCGCCCGACTCGCACGGCGCACCTTCCAGCAAGCCATTTACCCCGACAGCCACCCCTTCCACACCTTTCCAACCGCCGCCAGCCTGAAGAAGATTACTCGCGATCACATGGTGCAGTTCTATCAGCAGCACTACCGTCCAAACGCGACCGTGCTTGCCCTGGTCGGCGATTTTGATCCCATCCCTGTGCGCAACCTGCTGGCGCGTGAACTGGGCACCTGGCAGGATAGTACGACTAACTCTAGATTGACCTATCCAGCCGTTCCTCTGCCGCAGAGTATGGTTCGCCTGAATCCAACCTTACCCGGTAAAACCCAGTCCATCACCTTCATGGGCTACAACGCCATTGACCGCAAAGACCCTCGCTACTACGCGGTTCAGATCCTGAACCAGGTTTTGGGAGGCGACACCCTAGCCAGCCGCTTGGGAACCGAGATTCGCGATCGCCTGGGTCTTACCTACGGCATCTACAGCACCTTCCAGGCAGGCATCACCTCTGGCCCGTTTGTGATCTCCAT
>JAAUSG010000142.1 GCA_012034055.1 Leptolyngbyaceae cyanobacterium RU_5_1
TCGTCCTTCCTCCTCCTCCTTCCTCCCTCCTCCCTCCTCCCTCCTCCCTCCTCATTCGTTCCCACTTCCCCATCCAAAAGGAGACTTCATGTACGACGGTTTACTTGTCATTGACGCCGATGCTCACAAGCTGGAAAATCCTCTGATCATGCGGGATTATCTGGAGCCGGAGTATCGCGATCGCGTCGGTCTAATCATCGATAGTTTGGGCGACCAGCGCGTCAAAATCATGGATTTCAACCCCAAAACGGGGCAGAACGATTTGGTGCAACTCTTTCCGCAGCCGAGTGGTTTGGGCAAAGGCGGCTTCCGCACGCTGCATCCAGAGACCACGTTGGGAGCGATGTTCAACCGTCCCCGGATTGAGCACATGAACCAGGAGGGCATCGATGTGCATGTGATTTACGGGACGCTAAATTTAATTTTTTCCGGGTTGCTGGATCAGGATCTAGCGATCGCGCTTTGCCGTGCCTACAACAGCTATATGGCGGATGACTGTCGAGCACAGGGCGATCGACTCAAGCCGATTGGCGTGCTCCCAGTTCAAGATGTCAACGCTGCCGTTGCCGAAATGTACCGCTGCATCAATGAACTCGGCATGATTGGAGTTGCGGTCCCTCCCAATCTCCCCGTACCCCACCCCAAAGCACCCGATGCTTTTCCCGACATCCGCACCTGTAAAGTGATCAGCCATCCCGATTTTCGTCCCATTCTCCAGGCAGCCGTAGACCTCGATATTGGGTTGGGCATTCACGGCGCACCTGGTTCTTTCATGGTGGGTGGCATTGCTGACCACACCGAGACCTTTGTCCTTACCCATATCTTTGTGCAGCGCAATCAGCAGCAGCTCGCGCTCACCCGCATGGTGTTTGATGGAGCTTTTGAGCAGTTCCCAACTCTCCGCGTTGGCTTCCTGGAAGGGGGCTGCGGCTGGCTACCGGATCTGGCCCATGCGATGCACGAACACTGGGAGAAGCGAGTCCGCGACTTTGATCCCAAACATCCCTACCGCCCGTCACTAATGGATGTGACAAAGCTGATGCTGCAGGAACGCGGTACCCACAACAGCACCAATGTGATCAGCCAGGTGAAAAACCTGTTTGACCTGCTCTGGCAGGCGGAGCACGATCCGACGAAAATCGACGATGCCAGCCTGTACGAACACTACGATCTGCGCCATCGTGACCCAATGGACTATTTCGAGCGGGGACAAATTTTCGTCTCCTTCGAGTCCGATGATCCAGCTCCTTCCTATATGCACATCGCAATGGGTGAAGTAGGCAAGCGGCTGGCTTGCTTCTCTGGCGACTACGGTCACTGGGATGGCGTATTAGAAAATTGCGTTCGGGATGCCGCGACTAAAGCCAAGTATGACCGAGAGCACTTGAGCTTGCTGTTGGGGGGTAATGCATTGGCGCTGTATGGCGATCGCCTGCGCTGCTCCTTGCCCGCCTACGCCTCAGCATCTCCCAGCCTTGCTGTTTCCACTCGTTAAGGACATCCCAAGCAATCAGCACTTCCTCTATACGGGCGGGTTTAGCCGTTAACTCTAAGATTTAGATGCCTATTTTATCGGTAAAACCCGCCCCTACCCGTGGACAATTCGCCTGACAGATTGATGTACTAGGTCTATACACCTGAGAAACTAGAGAAATCTTGCGGATCTGATGAAAAGCGTGAGGATTCTAATCGTACTGGTGGAGTAAACAAGCGGGCAATCGGTCACGATTGCCCTTTCTAAACCTCCCAAATTCCCTTAAGGTGTATAGACTACCATCGTGAATCATGGCTTCTATTGCCCGCAAGAACCTGTTTGAGGATATTCCCCGCTTCATCGTTGCCCAAGCCGGCATCATGTTTGCGGTCAGCCTGGTAACGATTCAACTTGGAATTCTAGATGGTTTCAGCCGCTCCACGACTCGACTGATTGAACAGTCTGACGCCGATCTGTGGGTTTCCTCTCAGGAAATGCTGCACCTTGAAGTAACATTGCCTATTCCACTGGAGCGATTGCTCCAGACTCGTCAGGTTAATGGAGTAGAGCGGGCAGAGGCACTCATCTCGCGGTCAGGGGTATGGCTTGATTCTGCTGGACATATTGTGCCGGTGAAGGTTTGGGGATTTAATCCGGGCGGTCGTCTATTTGGTAACTGGAGAATGAGTCAAGGATCGCTCAGTTCGCTGCAGGAACCTTACACATTCATCACCGATCGGAGTAATTTGGGCGCGCTGGATTTGAAGCAGGTTAGTGATGTTGGAAAAATCGTTCCCCTGCAGGCAAAGTTAGTGGGTTTAAGCGAAGACACCCAATCTATGGCATCCAGTACCTCTCTGTTTGCGTCCTTAGAAAATGCAAATGCCTTTGGAGGCTCAGGTTCAGGAAACTTGAATTGCACCATTCAAGCCGGACAAGTGGAATGTTTGAGTCCCCTCACCCGAAGCACCTCCCCGTCTTCCTCAGAACCTCCTCCACCGCCTCGGAACTTAAGCCTGGAGGATTCAATTAGTTATGTGCTGGTACAAGCAAAACCGGATCAAGATCTATCTGAGCTTAAAAAGCGGTTAGAGTCGGCGTTACCGAATACACGGGTTCATACAAAAGCTGAGATGGTGGAGATCACCCATACTTACTGGCGGAAGCGAACTGGCGTTGGATTTATTTTAGGGCTGGGAGCCACGGTCGGCGTGATCGTTGGCATGGTAGTTGTTAGCCAAATTCTCTACTCGTCAGTTTCAGACCACATCAAGGAGTTTGGAACTCTCAAGGCGATGGGCGCGTCTGATTGGGTAGTGTATGGGGTGATAACGGAACAGGCTCTTTGGATGGCGGTTCTTGGCTATGTGCCGAGCATGGCGCTTTGTCTTGGGTTAGGAGCCTGGACAGTAGCCACGAAGGGAATTGTAATTTTGATTACTCCAGGGACTGCGATCGCGATCCTCGGCGTTACTGTAATCATGTGCGTGGGTTCAGCACTATTCGCGATCCAGAAGGTCACCCATGTCGATCCCGCAATTGTTTTTAAAGCTTGACGTAAAACCTGCCCACGCTGCTGAAATGTCACATAGGAGGATCATGTCTAATCAGCATTCCCATTACACTGGTTAATATAGCCTCTGAGGTAAACTTTCCAAGAAAAATTGAACTAAATCTGGACAGATTTCGTCAAATTATTTGAGATTCAAACCATTAAGCGCTCACTCCCACGCGTGATTCATCTCTAGCCCATTTCCTACTCTGTTTGCCCCGTTTCATTTACATGCATTCAACAAAATAAATCGAATGACTGCGTCTCACATTAACATTGCTAATCCCGTTCGTGCGCTTAAGCGCTCTGCATTCACGTTGCCGGAGCGAACCTTGTCTAACCTGGGTGTTTGGGAAAGGTTTGATAGAAAAGCGATTGTGGCGAGAGATGTGGAGATGGTGTTCCGGTCTGGAACGGAGCCTTCTCTAGTGCTGAAGGGGATCGACCTGGATATTCCCCAGGGAGAAATTCAACTTCTGATGGGACCCTCAGGCTCTGGCAAAACAACATTACTTTCCATCCTGGCTGGTATTTTAACCCCAACGGCTGGCAGTGTATGCCTGTTGGGACAAGAAATCACCAGGATGTCCAAGCAGCAGCTCTCTAACTTTCGATTAAACAACATTGGCTTCATTTTCCAGGGATTTAATCTTTTTCCGGCGCTGACGGCTTTAGAAAATGTTGAAGTCGCGCTCAAGGTAAAGGGCGTTCGTGGAACAGTCGCTCGACGAGACGCCCATGAACTCTTATCCCAGGTTGGATTGGAAGACCGGATGAATTACCTGCCGCGTGATCTATCGGGTGGGCAAAAGCAGCGTGTGGCGATCGCTCGTGCTCTGGTTGGCAATCCCAAATTGATCATGGCAGACGAACCCACCGCTTCTCTGGACTCTCACAGTGGGCATGCGGTTATTGAGCTACTGCGCGACCTGGCTAAAAAAGGTGGACGAACTGTGCTTATAGTCACCCACGATTCTCGTCTGATTGATGTCGCTGACCGGGTGGCATACCTGGAAGATGGAATTTTGACGTGAAAGGATGAGGGATATTAAGGATGAAGGATGAAAGCTAAATGTTTTAAACCTTGTCCACGTCCAGACCTAGAGTTTTTCTGAAGGGAAAGCTACAGATTCCGAGCTGGACATGGTTTATCCTTCATCTTTTTATAGAAAAGGGGTTAGCACCGAAGACGAAATGGAGCGATCCGCCGCTGCTTGCCCCTCGCCTCTCCCCCCTCGCCTGATAATCACCATTTCAGAACCCACTACGGGACTACGGGCTAATAGAGTACCTTCAGGATCGGTAATTTCTAACTTAATAAAATCGAGCTGTTGAGCGCGTTTGAGCATTTCATTAGAGAGCTTGTTCTGTTGAGCGTCCTCCAGGCTATACCAACCCTCTCCCACGTTTACCGTCAAACGACTACTGCGGAAGTTGGCTTGAACAGACTGAATCAGTCCACTCACATACTGGTTGCTAACCTCGGCAACCTGATCTTGAATCCGAGCAATCAGCGTCTGCTCTGGCGTGAGCTTCAGCGGTGGAGGTGAGGAGGACGGTTTGGGAAGTGGGCTAGTGTCTGGTTTTGGAGCTTCGGCAACGGGCTTTGTGGGAGTTGGTTGCGCTACTGTTGGCGGTGCAGATGTGCTTTTGGGGGACGGAGTGCTTTTAGGGACCGGTTTTCTGAGCAGGGGCTGTTTGGGAAGGCGGAGCCGTTGCAACTTGCCTGGGTGGTTGACTGGACAGCACAGAAGAGGTTGCCCAGAGCAGAAGAATCAGCACACCCGCGATCGCGCCCGTTAGCACGGGATCTGACAATTTTTGGTTAGCCGATTCTGGCAGAATAGCTCGAATCTTAGGCAAAACCACACCCCACCATTCCTGCACCCGTTGCCACAGCGGTAGCAGTTTCTCGCGAAATTCATGAATTGAAGAGGATGGAGGCGATTGGACAGGGGGTGAACCTGAACCAGGAGGAGCTTGAGTGGAAGGTGCTTTTGCAGCGGGCGATCGCGGTTCCGTCTCCAGTCGTTCGACTGTCCACTGTAAAACTTGAATCGTAGTCTTTAAAGCTTTGATCGTTCCAGCTTTTAGCTTTGGCTGCGTTTCCTGCCAAAATCGTTTCAGGGTTTGCAACGTCTGACTTTGAGTGTTATCAATTTGAGTACTATCAGACTGTGGCGTAGCTTCCTGCGGTAATGCAGCAGGTTGAGCAGGCGTTGAAGGCGACAGTTCTGCTGGCACAGCGGCTTGCGGTTCAACGGAGGCTTGGGGCAGCACTTCTGATGAGGCTTCTACAGGTTCAGCCGGTGATGCTTCTACAGGTTCAGCCGCTGTTAGAGAAGGGATTTCCGATGCTACTGACTCGGATTCAGCAGATACCTGAAGCGATTCTCCTGATGAGACAGGCTCAAGTTCAGATGATTCTGGCGCTTGGTCTGGGAGTGTTGCTTCAGATTCTGAGTTAATCGGCTCTGGCGGCAAACCCTGTGTCATACGTTCCTCCAAGGCAGCCCAGATGCACATCAACAAACCTTGACAGATGCTGCCTCAGTGCATCACTCTATCACTTCCAGTGACAGACTCTGTCAAGCACTTAAAAAAACGATCCCAATCTAGTAGTTCACCTTCAATGCGTCCACCTGCAAAAGTTGAGGCCCTAAATAGTGAGCGAGTCCCTTACCACCCTGTTCCATGATGGCGTTGTGGTTCCACTCCATTAAGGGACGAATCAACAGGGCTAGGAGATTCATCCAGGTTTTGGTCGTTCTGACCATCCAGTAGTAATGAACCAGAGTTCCTGCCTCGGTCGTGGATACCTCCCATCGTCCGCTGCCCTCTAGCTCTCCAACTGCATGCAGTTCTAACCGATGAAGCGGTTCGATAAGGGTAACGGTTGATTCATACGTCAGGCTGTAGGAGAGGGGTGTTTTCCAGGTCATGCGGCAAACACTTCCAACCCCAGTAGAGTCTCCAGGTCGAATTTCCTCCACCTTGGCGATCGCTTTCCACCAGATTGGCAGGCGATTGTAGTCTACGATCGCTTCCCAAACTTTTTCGATGGGAGCATCCAATAGCCAGACTGTTAGAAATCGGTACTCTGCCATTGACAACGTTTTAACCCATTAATCTGTCATTTTAGGTTAAAAGGTTCCTGCGATCGCGTCAAGGCAGCGGCTTCGATGGCTCAGTTCTTGCAGCATTCCGAATCACCAGCATTTCGTTGCCTCCCTTTTGCAGTCCATATTGCACTCGCTGAATTGATAGGGTGTGCCCCATTTCGCTGCAATTACAAATGATTTGATCCAGGTAGGGAGAACGTTCTAGCATCAGTGTGAGTAATGGAAAAATTCGCACTTCCTGGCTGACTCGAAGCATTTCTTGAATGGATTGCCAATGGAATTGGAAATCATAATGCTCTGAGTACAGAAACAGGAAATGAGAACACAAGGCAATATCATATTCGCTATCTTTGCAGCTTAGTTTGGGTAGCTCCCCAATTTGATACCGACCCTGTTGTTTACCAATCTCATAATCACTCAGGAATGTCTGAATTGCCTTAATTCGATTGTTTCGCAAACCTTCTGGAGACTGGTGATAAGACCACACCCAACTGTCAGGTGTAGCCTTCACCTGAGCGATAATGGTGTCAACCACTTGATTAAAGCGATGCAGAATTTCTGCACCGCTAAACCGGTAGATTGGATCGATTGAGATGACCTGACTCCCCACTTTAGTGGCTTCCGCATTAAAGCTAGCGGGTCCATCCGCTACGCCGAGAATCCGGAGCTTGAGTTCGGTCTCTGAGAGACTGAACATTTTTTGGTACTCATCCAGCGATCGCCCAAATGGCACCACTGCATCTAGTTTCATCACCATTAGATTAGATACTCCTCTGTCTACCATTCCCTACCCAACAGGTACGACTTCCCTACCAACACGCCGCTGAACCAGGGTGCGTCCAACTGCAGTCGCAATGGGTTCAAGGCTGTGAGCAAGATCAACCATGTCTGCTAATGAAAGAGCCTGACGGGCGTCGGAAACGGACTTGTCAGGCTCAGGGTGGCATTCAATAATCAGACCATCGGCTCCGGCCGCGATCGCGCTTTTGCCAAACCAGGCACCAGTTCCCGCTTACCCGCTGCGTGACTTGGATCCACAATCACGGGCAGGTGAGTCAACTGCTTCAGCGCCACGACTGCACCCAAATCCAGTACATTACGGGTGTAATGGTCGAAGCTGCGGATACCACGCTCACACAACACCACATTGGGATTCCCGTGAGCCAGAATGTACTCGGCTGCCATCACGAACTCTTCAATCGTTGCTGCCAGTCCCCGCTTTAATAGCACGGGCTTTCCAGCCTGACCCACGGCTTTGAGCAGGTCGAAATTTTGCATATTGCGGCTACCAATCTGGAGCATGTCTGCGTAAGCACAAATGGATTCGATTTGAGCGATCGCCATCACCTCTGTGATCACTGGCATTCCGTATTGCTGGCGCACCGACGCCAAAATTCGCAGTCCATTAAGACCCAACCCTTGAAAACTATACGGGGAGGTGCGCGGCTTGTACACACCTCCCCGGAGGGCATGAATAGAAGCGGTTGAGAGCGATCGAGCAACTTGCTCCATTTGCTCCAAACTCTCGACTGTACAAGGTCCACCAATCACCACGATGTCTTGCCCCCCAATCACGATTGGGTCGGAAAGCCCCACCAGAGTCCGGTGTTCAGGGTGGGATTTGGTTATCAGCTTTGCGTCTAACACGATAAAAGGCTCCTAGATTTAATAATGGACAGAAAAAATCGAAAAAGCCCGGAACTCGTGAGTCCCGGGCTGCATGAATCAATGCACAACAGACTTACCCGGGACGTTCCCTGAACCAAAAGTAAAACCCGTAAAACCAACTGCTGTAGTGCATTGTTGCGATGACCATTGAAGAGATAGTGCTGAATCGGTACGAAGAGCTTTGGCGAGTCGAGAGCGGACGGCTTGCGTTACCTGGAGTTCTACATAGGACTTACGCATTTTGACCCAAACCTCGGAGGTTTAAGTCACTACGTTGGTCAGATGCTTGATTCTGGGTTAAAACCTCCGAGGTTTACATATGCCAACTAAAAAGCCGCAGACCTTATTCTGCGGCTCACCTGGAGAATCAGCAAGAAAGCTGCTCACTCCAGGTGAACCGTGAAATACCAAAAGTAAAAGTAGAGAGCGCCAGTTAACATTTGATGCTTGCCAATACTTCTAAACCGATATGTCGAACTTAACAAGAGAGAGATAGCCGCGTCAAGTAACCCTTTGGGGTAATCGCACCCGTGATCACCGGTGCTCATCTTTAAACTTCTTTATACTGAATCAGTAAATATTCGGAGACATGAGCATTGCCTTTAGAAATCTTCATAAAAAAATCAGTGCATGTACTGTAAAAGTATTTTGAGGGATTAACGACGCATAGATATTGCTGAGTGGGAGACGTGTTTCCTATCATTACGAGCCGTATGACAGTCTTTGTGCTGAGCATCCAGCTATTGCCATTCGTGATAGCTTCTACTCCTCTGCAACCTCAACTATCCACGGCTTTCTGGGCAACGGATGTCGAGTTATCGAATCTAGTGCATTTACAAGCGAGTCGCAGTGGATTGCAGGGCTCGTATGAGCCACCCCCCGATATTGGTCGTCCTAAGAAAACACGCGGTTCTGGAGGACGATCGACTCCTCATTACTTAGATGAAATGAGGAGTTAGGCTGGTTGACTGACAAATCTTTTTTGTAGGTTGTAGGTTGGGTTGAACATCGTGAAACCCAACGCTAGCCTTGGCTTGTTGGGTTACACTATTGCTAACCCAACCTACGCAAGAAATCGGAGTTTCGAGAGTTTTGTCAGTCACTCAGGAAGTTAGGGAGTAGGACGGTTCGACCCAAAGATCGTTTTCCAGGCTGCTACGGTGTCTTTTTATGAAATGGGAGCCAGAAGGCGTTGTTATTGGCTCCATTAAGCGGAACAGGAGTTAATAACGTTGCCAGGAGGACTGCTCATTCTGGCTCCACAGAATCAAACGTCTCACTTACCAGTGTCTACAACCTGGCTAGAGCGAATTCCAAACACCAGCTCGACGGAATAATGATCAAGTTTTGGAGGTTGTCATTTCCTTGAGCAATACCGCGATCGCCCGTTCTTTTTGCGGATCCTGACCTTGAGCGTACTCAATCGCAAACGGCACTTCAACATCGGGAGTAACACCGTTGCCTTCGAGTCGCTGATTACCGTCTACGTATACATCGGCAACAGCAACATAGAGCAAGTTGCCGTCCTGCATTAGAAAGGCACGACCAGCCACTACGGCTCCCGGCGTTTTTGTTCCGACCACGGAACCAATATCGTATTTTTGAAAACCATAGGCCAGAATTTCTTTGGCGCTACGGCTACCCTCGTTGACCAGCATCACCACAGGTTTATTCCATTGCGCCCGGATCACATATCGCCGACCGTTGCGTGGAACACTCGTCAAACTGGGACCACGAGCAGTATAGATATTCAGGGCTGTGAGCGGTGCACCACCCCAACCATCTCGCAAGTCCAGGACTAACCCATCGGCTTCGCGGAGGCGATCGTAGAGCAGATCTTGTTCAAGCTGCTCCTGATACTGATCGCCAGCATAGGACCAGACGTGGACATAGCCAATTTTTTTCCCACCCTGCTGAATTACCTGTGTGCTGGCTTTTTGGGCATCCAGAAACATCGTCAGGGGATCAAGCGTCTTAGGAGTAACGGTTACGTCCTGGCGACTGTTGGGGTCGGATGTTCGTTGAATGGCTAGAATGACCCTTCCACCCGCTTTACCAGCAAAGGATTGTATAGGGTGGAAAGGACGGTTATTCACATCGAGCAGCTCATCGCCGACCTGCAGTCCCGCTTGAGCAGCAGGACTACCATCGAGCACTCCACTCACATAGGGTTTACCATTGATCGTTTTCGTAAATATGCCGATGCCGGTATACTCCAGCTTGCCCTTGGGAAAAATGTCCTTCGGCAGCTTTTGCAAGTCTCGGCTCCTGGGCTGAAAGATTCCTAAAAGCTGATAATACGCCGTCTCATCGGGTGTATAAAAGCGAGTATGAGAAGTGTTCAGTTCTGCAAGCATTTGGTTAATCACACTCGCTAGCGCTTCAGAAGACTGAGCTTGAGCCGCTTGGGGCGCATACTTCTCCCGCATTGCTTTCCAATCCACACCGTTAAACTTGGGATCAAAAAAGTTATCGTTTACCGTTTGCCAGGCTTGCTCAAATACCTTCGCTTGAGAGGATGCCGCACCTGAAATCAGTGGAGAAATTCCCCAGCAAAAAAGCACGATTAGAACGCTGACGAGGGTGATCACCAGCCATTTTTGAAGCGTTGATTTCTTGGAGTGTTTTGAATGAGTCAACATGATAATTCGGTGCAGCCTGAGTGCTAATTTGATCGAAGTCTCTAAATTGCTTTAATAGGTTCCCAAACCATGCAGCTCCGTATCGCTACGTTCACCGTGCATAAACGGTTTGCGCTCACCATTAGTCGCGGGACTACGGCACAGACGACGAATGTGTGGGTTGAGGTGGAACAGGACGGGGTTCGAGGTTGGGGAGAGGCGTCCCCGTTTTCGATTGGGGATACACCCCAGACGACGGAGACGATCGCCCGTGCACTACAAAAATTTGCGCCGCTGCTGAGAGCCATTAGCCCTTTAGAACGGCAGCGAGTCGAGCGGTTGATGCTGGATGCGCGATTGCCCTCGGCAGCACGAGCAGCATTGGATATCGCCCTACATGATTGGGCAGGCAAGCAGGCAAACCTGCCATTGTGGGAACTGTGGGGATTGGATCGCGATCGCATCGTGCCAACCTCAGTCACGATTGGGATTAGCCCGCCAGATGCTGCCCAACAGCGCGTCAAGGATTGGCTCGGTGGAGGAACGGTGGCAGTTCCATTCCACGGCATCCAGGCGTTGAAAGTGAAACTGGGTAGTCCAAACGGCATTCAGGCAGATCAGGCAACGCTGCTGGCGGTGAAAGCAGCGGCTCCTCACATTTCCCACGTTAGCGTAGATGCCAACGGGGGGTGGGACTTGAACCACGCGCTGCAGATGTCCCACTGGCTAGCCAATCAGGGTGTGGAGTACCTTGAACAACCACTTGCCAAAGGTCACGAGGGAGACTTGCCGGAACTGTATCAGCGATCGCCACTGCCGATTTTTGTCGATGAAAGTTGCTTCACCAGCTATGACATTCTGCCCCTGGCAGATCGGGTGCACGGCATCAACATTAAGCTGATGAAGTCCGGCGGTTTAACGGAAGCAATGCGCATGATCCACACGGCTCGGGCTTGTGGCTTGAAGGTGATGTTTGGCTGCTACTCTGACAGTTCCTTGCTGAACACCGCACTGGCACACCTCTCCCCCCTTGCTGACCATGTTGACTTGGACAGCCATTTGAACTTAGTTGATGATCCGTTTATCGGTGCTAGCTTCCAAAATGGACGGGTTGTTCCTCCTGATCAACCCGGGTTGGGAATTAGCCGCAGTTGCTAGTGCTAATGAGCGGAAGTCTGGATACCTTTTATCCTCAGTCCTCAGTCCTTAGCCTGATTGACTGACAAAACTCTCGAAACCCCGATTCTTGCGTAGATTGGCTTAGCGATAGCGTAACCCAACAAGACCAGGACCTGTTGCACTTTAACTCCGGCGTCTGGAATTAATCATGACGTACAGCACGATAAAAGGTTGGGCCGTTGAGAAAGGGCAAGCTAATTGTCTACGTTTCGCAGTGGTTTCCCAGTTCCAAGACATGCTCTCACTGCGGTCATGTTCTAGATGAACTGGATTTATCAGTGAGACGGTGGCGTTGTCCATCCTGCCATTTGGAAAACGACCGGGATAAAAATGCCGCTGTAAATATCAAAATGGCTGGGATCTCAGCCATAAGGTTAGGGGATGTCAGACAGGCTGTGCCTGCAATCCCTGCTTGAGCCTTGAATCCCACGTGCTTCAGCCGTGGGAGTAGGTCAAGTCAATGATCCGCGTGATCCCATAAAACAAGGAATAGCTTCTGCTTTAGTGTCTGGTTTGACAGATGGTACCTTGCTTTGGCAAGTTGCATGTGAGTACTTGGCCGCTACCCGAAAATTGGAATCATTAGGATATAACAGAGCACAAGCCTATCAGTACATCCGTGACCTACAGCAAGTTTGGTATACCGTTCTTCCAACATGGAGTGTTATAGATTGCGCAGAGAATCTGCTGAATCGCTTTAGTCTGTCTCACTGGGACTCGATGATTATTGCTGCTTGCTTAGAAGCAAGCGTTCAAACCCTTTATACGGAGGACTTTGGATATTCAAATATTGATGGACTAAAGATTGTCAACCCTTTCAAAATTGCGTGAGTATTGCACCATAGCAAGTCGCCCCCATTGGCGATCGCGACTACTCAGCCGACATATCTCCCTTTCGTTTGGCAATAATTTCCAGTTCCCATAAGCCGTAACTTGAAGAAAATCAGTTGAGCAAATCAGATCTGCGCAAATCGCTTTTGAAAAGACGCCAATCGATCGCAGTTCAGGAGTGGCAGGAAAAGAGTTTACGACTATGCTCCCACCTGACAGATTGGAGCGTATTTGCACAAGCAGAAACGGTTTTGGCTTACTTTAGTATTCGCCAGGAGCCAGATTTGAAATCCCTATTCACATCTCCTAAAACGTGGGGATTTTCGCGTTGTGTTGGCAAGACGTTGGTTTGGCATCGCTGGTCACCCGAAGACTCACTGCCATTGCAAAGAGGCGCATACGGGATTTTAGAACCACATCCAGATGCTCCTATGATTGAACCGGGTGCTGTGGACTTGCTGCTGGTGCCTGCCGTTGCGTGTGATAGGCGTGGGTATCGTTTGGGCTACGGGGGTGGCTTTTACGATCGCCTGCTGAGTTCGCCGGAGTGGGCCGACAAGACCGCGATCGCCATTGTATTTGACTTCGCCCAACTCCCCTCCCTGCCAAACGACCCCTGGGATCAACGACTGGTAGGAGTCTGTACTGAATCAGGGCTGTTTCTAATCGATGAATCGCCTGTTTAAAGCGTTAGGAGATTTCCAGGAAAGAAATTACTGAAAATCTGTTGCTGTGAATTTTTCGGTGGTGTAAGGGCAGGTTTTGCCAAAGATCTGGGCTGAGATACGCAGATTGTTTACTAAACCTGCCCCCTACAGCGATCGTCCATCACCCGAAAATTTACAGGTGGAAAAATCTTAGGGACGAACGGCCCTTCGTCCCTATTCCGTCGCGCCTGCCTGGATCAACAGTTCGGCAGCTTGCTGAGAACGGAAGGACTTTCGGGCTTCGCTCAATGCCGTAGCACCCCAACGGTTTTGCGGACGGAAGTCGGCACCATGCTCAAGCAAAATCGTCATGGTCTCTAAATCGCCCCGTGCTGCGGCCATCATTAATGAAGTCCACCCCCCCAGGTTTTCGGTGTTCACGTCACCTCCCAGTTCGATCAGCGCCTTCACGGTATAGGGGTGGCCGTTCTCTGCGGCTAAATACAGTGCCGTGTTGCCAATTTTGTTGATGGTATTGACTTCGGCTCCGATTGCCACCAACCGCTGCACAAGGTCAGTCTGCCCATGTCGGGCAACAGCCATCAGCACCGTCTCACCGTAGTGGTTGCGATCGTGGATCGTAGCACCGCGATCGAGCAAGACCGAAACAATTTGCCGATAATCGGCCTCAGCGGCGTACATTAACGCCGTGTAGTTTGCCGGATTCTTCACATTCACATCGGCACCCTGAGCCAGCAAAAGCTCCACAATGTTGAGGTATCCTTCTGTCGCTGCCCACATCAATGCCGTATTGCTAGCCCCAACAGGCGTCACCCCCCCCGTCGCACTTGCATCTGCACCCTGCTCGAGTAGGGACTGGACGGTAGCGCCATCACCCTGAACGATCGCTCGAATCAATTCACTGTTGAGAGAAGACATAGGAGGGAATGAAGAGTAGACTTCTTGCATATTAGAGGATGTTTTGAAAAGGTATGGTCTGTGATGTTAAGCACTCCTCTATCCCCCCTAGCCCCCT
>JAAUSG010000012.1 GCA_012034055.1 Leptolyngbyaceae cyanobacterium RU_5_1
CTCATTCCGGGGTGAGGGAAAGGGAGCAGGTTCGCGATCGGCTGGATACAGCCTCTCTGAGTCGGAAAATGGAGCGGATGGGTCGTCCGGATAAGGCGTTGGCTCCGGATCAAGATAGTCCTGGTCAGAAAATTCGGAGTCCTCGTCGTCTTTTCGGGAACGAGTTTTTCAAGCGCGGACTCACGGGCCTTCTGTTGAGCCAGTTCAGTACTGCGAATTTGTGCCTGCCACTCACTGATCGCAGACTGTGTTTGCCAGTACAGCGCACGTCCTGGAGCAATACCAGCGGCAACCTGAATGGCTTCGTTGAGCTTGCCCTGATTGGCTAGCGACCACGCCTGATCCAGAATGGGTTGATCTTCAAGGGTTTGAATTTGTCCAATCCAACCTGCAATCAGCGTTTGAGCCTGGTTGCGAGACGGTCGTTCGGTGCCAATTAGCTGTGCCTGGTCGATCGCCCTCCGCAATTCTGGGATGGTTCCTTTCCCTGCCAGCTCTTTTGCAAAAACTAAATAGGGACGGTCTTCGAGTTTGCGAACTTCCTGATGCCAATAGGCAATCAGGGTTTGTGCTTGGGCACGACGAGGGCGATCGCTCGTGACTTGCTGACCCTGCAGCATCGCGAACTGTAAAGCAACGGTTTGCTGAATTTCGCCAGTCGTATAGGCCAACTGCAGCAGCGTCAAATCCTGCAGTTGGGCTTGCCAACTCTTTAAATTTGCCTGTGCCTCACGATAATAGCGACTGGTGGGTTGGATTAAGTTGGCCGTCGAAATAGCGGCGATCAACTGCCAGAGTTGAGGGGGCGTCGGTTTAATGGTGGTGGCACCCTCAAGCGCATGCTTACGAGCCTGACTGAGCCAGATTAACTCTTGAGCCGTCTGAGCCAGCTTGGGATTGGGGACACCCACTGCGCCAACACCATCGCCTCACTCAGGTCGCCCTTCAGCCAATGGCTAAACCCAAGCGATAATAACGTCTCACTCCACTGCTTCAGCATGGGTTGAGCGTCTGACCAACCATAGGTTTTGGCATCCATGCGGCTAATCAGCGCGATCGCAGTACCCAACTGTTCCGGTTGCCCCAATCGTGCCACTTCAGTTGCCTGGGCCAGATAGCGTCGCCCCTGTTGCTCAACAGACAACCGTTGCGAGAGGGCGGTGGCCCGTTCAAGTCGCCAATAGTCCTGACTGAATTCTCGTAGTAGCCAGATCTGTTGCTCTGCCAGATCCCAATTCTGGTTCTTTAGGGCTTGATCAGCAGCGGCTGCGATCGCCTCTCCTTTTTGCCAGTAGCGCTTCCACTCCGCGATCGCGCCTTGAGCCTCCCGGTACAACGGACTCGACCTCGGAATCCGACTCGCCAGCTCAACTGCACCCCGCAGATCGCTCTCCTCAACCTTTCGCCGAGCTGCAGTGAGCACCGGTTCAGACCACTCCGCAATCAAGCGCTGGGCTTCTCCATACAGTGGATGGTCAGGCGTCCACTGACCCAATAACTCCAGCCCTGCCAGGATCTTAGGCAACTCGCCCGATCGCGCCGCTTGTTGCACGCAGTGCAGTCGCTCCATATCAGGGGATAGCGGTGAAATTTTTCCACAGTCGGGAGATGGCGGCGGCGTCGTCAGCCACCAAAAAGCCAATCCGCTAATCCCGCCAAACACACAGCAAATCGTCAAACCAATTAGAAACCAGCGCGATCGGATGACTGGCGGGGCTGAAGTGATCTGAGACGGCTGGGCAGGATCGTCTGCCCCAGATGCCTGATTGAGGTCAAATGGATTTGATTGCTTTCCTAACATTGTTTTCACTCCTCCCCGTTGAAGCAAGCTCAACCTATCGCTTCAGCTCCAACACTTCAACCTCGTAGTACCCATCATAGGCGGTCTCCACCCGATTTGCTCGTCACCGCTGAAGCAAGCTGGGTTTGGGTCAACATGACGACCCTGCTTCCACTGTTACGGTTTTGGTGTCTACATCCACATCAACGTTGGCATCCGGTTCAGCCGTCAGAATCGTCTCTGGGATTACTTTAGCTGTCTCAGCACTATCGATCGTTGGAACATTCAATTTAAGTGCCATAATTCCTCTGTTAACTCACATACCTTTTCATTGTGAGTACTTGGACTTGGCACTTCATTCTGCCATGGATAGATTTTGAGATTTATGAAGCGATCGCAATCTCTCAACCATGATGTTTCGTGTTTAACTCTCAGATTCTTCTTGGCGGCGTTTTTGGTATTCTGCGTAAATTTCGGGGAAACGATTAGCATCTTCCGGTGAATACCACTTAGCGTTTGGATTTGCCAAGATTCTATCTGCCAATACATAAAAAGCTTCTTCATCCTCACGATGTGCCAATACATAAGCTTTTAGAAAGCATTGAATCGCTCTCACTGGAGGATCAGGAAGCGTTGATTGAGCTAGTCCAGCGCAGGTTGAGCGATCGCAGGCGTGCAGCGGCGATCACGAGTCATCATAAAGACTCTTCAGCTAGCCGCAGTACGGTTGCACGAGTGGATAGGTCGAGTCGGAAGCCAAGGTTGTCGAGTTGATCGAGGATTGGCATGACAGCAGTCAAGTAGCCAGACTGCTTGGCTTTCAAAAGTACACCCAAGGTTCCGGTAAAACGAACTTCCAGCGATCGCGCATAGGATCGAGCAAGAGCATCATCTAGAAGCACCAGAGAGCCAGGAATTTCTAAAGCCAAAGCCAAAGTCTCTCGTTCTCCTGCACCAAGATTCTCAATGACCGAATCAATCGGGAAAAAATCTTGTGCTTGCCGAACAGTTACCCATGACAGCGAAGCTGGATCGGGCAAAGCAACTCCCAGATTTCGTCCTTCAGCCAGTTCATCAATCACTGCTTGAGGCAGAATGATTTGACCGTACAGAGTAGTGAGCAAATCGAGCAAATTTGTCTGATAGAGGTACTGAATCGGTGAGGTGTCACTGATGACCTCAGGCATTTGCCAAATCCTCTCGCAGTTCTGCCTCGGTTAGACGAAAGGTATCTACGCCGTAGTCTGCCAGCTTACTTAGAAATATGACCCTTGGAATTCCAGCAAATTTCGCTGCCATCCCCGAAGATAGGCGTCCTAACTCATAAAACTTGACTGCTGCTGCCAGGCGCACTTCATCGCTCAATTGCTCAGGCGCTAAGTCTAAGGCTGTCAGCACGTCATCTGGTAGAGAAAGCGCAATTTCGTACATTTTGGGGTTCTTGAGTGGATTTACGTTTATTCAGGTCTCAAGCGTCTGCAGTTGTTGAGCAAACCACTGGGCGGCGGTGCCGTTGGGAACGCCCTGGTTGAGTTTTCCAGAGTTTGGCTGACCAGCGCGATCGCCAATCCCTCCAGTGCGCTCGACACTTCAATTTGCTGATATGTGCCGTCTGCTTGCAGCCGAAACGCTAAGACCCGCGCCCCCTTCACATCTGCTACCCAGTATTCGGGTACGCTAAGAGCGGCGTAAAGCTGTTTCTTTTCATCCAGATCGGTGGCGATCGTGGTATCGCCCACTTCACCGACTAAATCAGGCACACGCCACTGATCCAAATTGATATAGCGCGATTCCCCCGCTTGCCACTGCGGAAACCCTGCGCCAATATACAGCACCAAATCTGGTGAGGCAGCTTGTACCCCAGTCTTCTCCATCAAACAACCATTCAGGGCATCGAAGGGCTGCTGGGATTTTTGAGAAAACCAAATAAAAAAGATTAATCCCATCAACGCATTAAAGCGCGCATGGTTAATTCCCTCACCCATCTCGACTAGCAGATACCCCTGGTTGAAGAATAAACTCGCTGACCCTTCTGGAAGAGTGTCTCGCACGCGCAGATAATCCTCCCAGGTAGCCGGCTGCCATTGGGGAATTGGGTCAGAGGTCGGGACGGTCAGCAGAGAAGTCATAGACGCGCCTCACTCCATGCCTGAGTGGGTCATTGGTTTATTCTAACCCGCTACAATATAGAGGCTTGAATCCCTTGCCACACTTGAGTAATGACCACCCCTGTTGAATTTCTGGATGCCTTTGATGTGATTGTTGTTGGAGCCGGACACTCCGGTTGTGAAGCGGCTCTGGCAACGGCACGATTGGGCTGTCGCACGTTGCTGTTGACCCTCAACCTGGATAAGATTGCCTGGCAGCCTTGCAATCCGGCTGTTGGCGGACCAGCGAAATCTCAACTGGTGCATGAGGTGGATGCGTTGGGGGGTGAGATTGGCAAGATCAGCGATCGCACCTATTTGCAAAAGCGGATTTTGAACTCCTCTAGAGGTCCGGCTGTGTGGGCATTACGAGCGCAGACCGATAAGCGCGAGTATGCAGCGGTGATGAAAAGCATCGTTGAGAACCAGGAAAACCTCAGCGTGCGCGAAGGCATGGTGACGGATCTGGTGCTGGGCAAACATAACGACGTGATCGGCGTACAGACCTACTTTGGCGTCGCCTTTCAGTGCAAAGCCGTAATTTTAACCACCGGCACCTTCTTGGGTGGACGGATTTGGGTTGGCAACAAATCGATGGAAGCCGGACGGGCGGGAGAATTTGCGGCGGTGGAGCTAACGGAAACCCTGAATCAATTGGGCTTTGAAACCGGACGGCTGAAGACGGGCACTCCGGCACGGGTCGATCGCCGCTCAATCAACTTCGACATTCTCGAACCCCAACCCAGCGATCGCGAGCTGCGCTGGTTCAGCTTTGACCCAGAGGTTTGGGTAGAGCGGGAAACGATGCCTTGCCACCTCACCCGCACCACCGCCGAAACCCACCGCATCATTCGCGAGAACCTGCACCTATCGCCCGTCTATGGCGGTTGGGTGGATGCGAAAGGTCCGCGCTACTGTCCCAGCATTGAAGACAAAATTGTCCGCTTTGCCGATAAGGAGAGCCATCAGATTTTCCTGGAACCGGAAGGACGCGACATTCCAGAGATTTACGTGCAGGGCTTCTCGACTGGATTGCCGGAACCGATCCAACTGCAGATGCTGCGATCGCTCCCCGGACTGGAACACTGCACCCTGCTGCGTCCGGCTTATGCCGTGGAGTATGACTATCTGCCAGCAACTCAGTGCTATCCAACCTTGATGACCAAAACGATTGAGGGGCTGTTCTGCGCCGGACAGATCAACGGCACCACGGGCTACGAAGAAGCCGCTGCCCAGGGATTGGTTGCTGGGATCAACGCCGCTCGGTTCTGTCGAGCACAGGAGCTGGTCACCTTTCCGCGTGAACAGAGCTACATCGGCACCTTGATTGATGACCTCTGTACCAAAGACTTGCGTGAACCCTACCGGATGCTGACTTCGCGATCGGAGTATCGCCTGGTGCTGCGCTCCGATAATGCCGATCAGCGCCTTACTCCACTCGGTCACGAACTGGGGCTTATTGACGATCGCCGTTGGCGACTGTTCCAGTGTAAGCAGGCAGCCATTGTCGCTGAAAAAGAACGCCTGCAAGAGGTTCGCGTCAAGGAGCATGATGAATGGGGCAGGCGATCGCAGCCCACACCCAACAGTTCATCAAAGGCTCGATTACACTAGCTGAGTTACTCCGCAAGCCCGGATTGCACTATGTGGATTTGGATCGCTTTGGACTCGGCAATTCAACACTGGATCGGGCTGAGAAGGAAGGTGCTGAAATTGACATCAAATATTCCGGGTATATTCAACGGCAGCAGCACCAAATTGCCGCGATCGCCCGTCAGGAACACCGCAAACTACCTGCCAGTCTGGATTACTCTTCAATTTCTACCCTCTCCAACGAAGCCCGCGAAAAGCTGACCAAAATCCGCCCGCTCACGATCGGACAAGCCTCTCGTATCGGTGGCGTCAATCCCGCTGACATCAACGCATTGCTGATTTACCTGGAAGTGCAAGCACGGCGAGCTACTGAGGTCGTTGTCTGAACATCTGCAGATTTGCATTCTGGAATCGACTCACAAAGTCAGGCAGACAAGTACCCGCGCCGGGTCATGCTGAAACAGCGCTGAGTCGTTTAGAGTTGCCGTAGTTGAGTCCTGTTTTTTGCAACCAACGGAGTCCCAGCACCTTATGTCTCTTAAAACCGTCACCTATAGTGAAGATTTTCTGGACAAACTCAAAACCTTGCGCAGTCAAGAAATTTCGCCCAGCTCGGAGAGTCCTTCATTCCTGATGGGAGCACGCGATCGCGAAGTAGACGCGATCGCGATTTTGGCGAGGCGAGTCGAAAACATGGCAGCCAGTGGCTCTGGAGTCTCCTTGTTTGATCTGGAGCGTGTCTTGGGGCGGAATGACCTGCTGCCGGTTAATTTCCTGCACCGAGGAACACTGGCTGCTCGTGCGGTGTGTCGAATTTGGGTCGGCGATCTGTTCGGCTCAAACGGGAGCTGGGGGACGGGCTTTCTCGTCTCGCCTCGCTTGCTGATCACCAATAATCACGTCATTCCATCGCTGGATGAGGCTATACGGGCAGCGGCGCAATTTGGGTACGAGATGGACATCAACGGCAGACCGCGCGAGGGAAAATCGTTTCAATTGACGCCTCAAGACGCATTCATAACCGACCCGGAGCTTGATTTCACCCTGGTCGCCGTTGCTGAAACATCGGAAGACGGGGAAGCCAGCTTGAGCGACTACGGGTTTTTGCGCCTCGACCCCACGCTCCACAAAATAGAGCCTGCCGAATTCGTCACCATCATTCAACACCCCGATGGTCAGCCCAAGCAAATTGCCATTCGGGAAAACAAGGTGCTCAAGATTGGGGATAACCAGGACACCCTCAAGGATAATTTCCTTTGGTATGCCAGCGACACTGCCCCTGGGTCATCGGGTTCCCCAGCGCTCAACGACAACTGGCAGGTGGTTGCCGTTCATCACAAAAGCGTCGTGGAGAGCCGCACCCGCGATGGAATTGAAGAAATTCAACTGACCAATGGCGAGTGGGTGCCCAAGCAAGAGGCGGAAAATCTGCGGGAGAGTCAGATTAAATGGATTGCCAATCAAGGCGTTCGCACCAGCCGAATTCTCGCAAAGGTCAATACCGTCCAAGCGCAACAGGACGGTTCTGCATCGGCTCTGGTGCAAGCGTTGCTTGAAGATGCCAAAGGGATTCGCGTGTTTCCAGGGACAACGCCTCGTGAAAGTGTGGTGAGTCCGGCAACCAGCACTCCGATTTCAACGGAGGAGGAGATCAGTCTTGAGAAGCGCAAGCCGCGTCGTCCTAAATCGGGCGATCGCCCCAGTGCCGACGGCAGCGTTCGTCCAGTGAGTTACTATGCAGGACGCAAAGGGTATGACCCTAATTTTCTCAAGGTCACCATTCCCTTACCCGAATTGACACCCGCCGCTCTTGCCTTTGGTGCAGTCGCACCGGTAAAAGGGACACGGGATAATATTCTGCACTACACCCATTTCTCGATCGCCCTGTGTGAAACTCGTCGCCTGGCGTTTTACACAGCGGTCAATATTGATGGAAAGCAGTGGATTGGACTGGGACGGGGAAAAGATGAATGGTTCCTTGACCCCCGCATTGCTAGAGAGCTGCAAGTCGGAAACAGCTTCTATGGCAACGAACCGGGAGGCAACTTCTTTGACCGGGGACATCTGGTACGTCGGCAAGACCCCATTTGGGGAACACAAAACGAAGCCAGTTTAGCGAATATCGACACGTTCCACTTTACCAATTGCGCTCCCCAATACTTCCAGTTCAACCAATCGGAGCAACTCTGGCAGGGGTTGGAAAACTTTATCCTGACCAACACCGATCAAGAGGATTTGCTGGCAACGGTCTTCACCGGCCCGATTTTTCAACGAGATGATATCGTTCACCGAGGCGTTCAAGTGCCCCGATTCTTCTGGAAGGTTGTTGCCGTTGTAGACAGGGATGGCAAGCTCTATTCCAGCGCTTACGTGGTCAGCCAGGAGAAATTTGTGGATGATATCCCCTTTGAGCGTCGCCCGGTTGGCGAATTCAACAACTTCCAGGTGTCTGTCACCAGTTTGGAAACCAGAACGGGCTTGAAATTCACTGATGAAGTCCGCCAGGCTGATGTTTACACGGGTCCCGCCAGCGGAACCGGACTGCGCGGCTTCGGTGACATTGAGCATCCGCGCCGCAGTTAGGGAATAGTTGACGCACCCCACGCTTGAAAGACGTGGGAGTGCGTCAAGCATTCAACTGATCGACGAAAGATTGCGATCGCGAATGTTCGATCGCGCCCAATCCCCACAACCTTTCCTTTTGTGCATCTGTTTTTGCCAAGCCTGGCTCAAGACTTTTGCTGCAATATTCGGTTGGAAGAATGCTACGGGAGGCTTGACCATGTGGTAGATTTCGAGCATTGTCCGATGAACTTCTGGACAGTCCATTGACAGCACCATCACCTGCTCTACGTATTGCCGCAGCAACAGGTGGATCTTATTTGGCTTTGTTGCGGTAGTTATCAAAAATCTTGCGTTTGGATACTACGTGAGAGTGGCAAGGAACTCGTAAATGCTCATGCTCGGTAAATATCTGGATATGGGTACCCGTGCAAGCATGGGGTTCTTGCGAGAGTTTATCTGTTAGCTGAAATTCCTGCAAAATAGTCATGCAGTCTACTAGTAGTGCATCCCCACAGATTTTGTCGCGGGGGAATTGTTCTTTGTCTAGGAGTAAAACCTTCAACCCGTGTTTGTGAGCAGACAAAGCCATTGTTGAGCCAGCAGGCCCGCCACCCACAATAATCAGATCGTAATTGTAGTTCATAGTTTTTCTGGAAAATTTGGCTGTATTTTGTTGGGATTGCCAACTTGTTGGCAGCAACTAAGCAATTGCCGTTTCAGTCTTTTCGCGATTAAGCTAACTAACCAAATTGCTATTCTCAGTTTTTTGCCATTTCACTGAGTAGGGCATTGCGCTCAAACCAATCATGACCAAATGCTAGATACCCTTTTGCTTCCAAAGGAATACCTGGTTGATAGACCAGTTTTATATGGCTAACCCTTCTCCAAAAAATACTGAAGGCTCTAGAACCCAAGAAGCGATCGCCAAAGCTAATATTGCCGGGCCACATGTCTGGAACTGATGATTTCTGGGACAATCCAGGCCAAGCTAGAAAAGCATTTTTCTTGGCTGGGGTACACAGTCCCGCTGCAACCAAATAGTCTAGAAATAGCTGCCACCGGGGTTCATCATAGGGCTGGTTATTTAGAAAACATTCCAAACCAATTCTGGGTAAAACTGTATCGCTCACATCGAAACTCAAAAGAATAGAATCGACAAACTCAGATAGAGTAGAGGTCAGGGTAGAGAATGTATTTGTCCGATCGCTCCAACCAATTTGCATCAGGTAATCTGATAATTGCTCTGGAGAAATTCCCTTGACATTTACCCTGATAGCGTTGACTGAGCGAGATAGCATTGCTCCCAGATGGCTAATCGTTGCTCCAGCAGGTAGAGAATTAGCACAACGTCGAAGATTCGACTCAAGCTGCGGAGAAATCGAATGCTTAAGGAGCTTGACCATTTGCATCAGTCCTTCAGCATCAAGGACAGTTTCCGGATTAAATTTCAAGAAAATACAGGGAATGGGGACTTGGGGTAGCTGTTCGTTCACATCAAATTCTAGTCCGACGTTTTCGATCTCTTGATGTAGTGAAGAATTTGGCGATGCCCAATGCTGATAGAAGTCATGCAAAATTGCCATGCCGGAGCAGTCAAAAATTCTTCCGGCAGGTTTTGCTCAAGGCAAGGGAGACGGACTTGGAAATCTACTCCCGATCGATCTGCCCCCAAACGACATTCAAAGCCAGCCATAGATGAGGCAGGTAGGATTTGGGCAAGGGGCTGAATGTAAGACAAGGCTGCGGGAGAAACCAAGTCAGAGTGAAGGTGGGAGGTAACGATTTTCAGATAATCTTGCATTGAACAGTTCATAAATCACGCTCCGATTTAAAGATGAGTCGCCAACCTCGCAACTTCCAACCGGGATGGAGTTACCACGTCACCACCCGCTGCAATAACCAGGAATTTAACTTCGCATCTCGGGAATGCCGCGAAGCTTTCTTGTATGCCATCAAGAAAGCTTTGGAAAATATGGCTTCAAGCTCTACGCCCTGTATATTATGAGCAACCACGTCCACTACTTGCTAGAACCAAAAGAGCCGGAAGACTTACCCAAAATCATGCACTTCCTCAATTGGTACACAGCAATGTGCTTCAATCGAATGCTCAATCGCACAGGACACTTTTGGGAACAGAGGTATTACGCTGATGGCTTTCCACCCACTGATAAACAACGAGCTTTAAATACCTTGCGCTACATTCACGCCAATCCCAAAGCAGCACGAATGCGGTCGGGGTTTTTCTATGATTTCAGTAACTACGGCACTTATGACAGACTCACAGATGATGGCTTGACGCAGTGGCATCCAGCGTTTTTGGGATTAGGCAAAAGTTTGGAGGAATGTGCTAAAAAGTATCGTCGGTTTTGCCAACAGTACAAGCCCAGGGCGAAAACAGCTAGAGGATTTCATTGGGGAAGTCAACTGCTGTCTGGTCTGAAAATCACTCGCAAGGGTAAACAGAAATGCTCGCCAGGGCAGTTGGCATTGCCCTGGGAGCAGTGCCAGGTATCGAAACGCCCTCAAGTGCTAGAAGTGGCACAAAAGTTCATTCAGGCGAATCGAAGGGAAATGGAAGAAGTGAGAAATGTTGTATGATGGTGAAGCCCAGAAAGCCACCCCACTAATACTTTCCACACGCAGTGGCGCACACCAACCCCGTCGGCACCAACAGGGGAAGGGGTTCCCCTGCCTCCACGTACTCACCGCCCATCGCAGCTTCTATAGCCATTGCCGCTAAAACCTCCTCTTTAGTGAAAGAGTAGCCTTTCTCCTTGCCCATCTCGACAGCTAGCTCACACAGGCTGTCTGGGTCGGTTGCTGCTTTGAGCCGCTCTTGCAGGATTGGGTCTTTCAACACTTCAGTGTAAAACTGTTGAAGGTTGGTTGTGGTCTCGATTGTTGTTTTGGTTGTTGTTGTCATCATGTGTTTTCTCCTTAAGTTTGAGCAGTTAAGTTAAGTCCTTAACTGTCCTTATCGCAGAGATGCCACTCCAGAGAAACATCTGACAAACGTCTTGACTCTCCAACATTCCCCAGAAAGCAATTCCTGATTGACTTTCGTTAATTCACTGAGTACATTTACTTAAACCTTTAGTTGACGGCGATCGCACTGAGCAGATCATGCGATCGCCATTCTCTGGCTGCAACGGACTCTACCCGCGATCGCACGATTTAAGCAGAACCAACGATCGTCTGGAAGCGATCGTTCTTCCATAAACTGGCAAAATCTGGGTCAGCTTTTGCCAGAGTTTTATATCCGGGGTAAAAACTGATTGCTGTTTTTAGGTTATCCAACGCCAAATCTGTTTGGTGATGAAGCAAGTAGTAATAGGCTTTGCCATAATAGCCGTTGCCATAGTCTGGTTTCAGTTCAATGCCTTTATTCAGTTCGACTATCGCTTCTTCATACTGTTGTAGTTTGAGCAGAATATAACCCCGATGGTTACGAGCACGATGATAGCCGGGTTTTGCCGTAATAACTTTGTCATAGGCATCTAGCGCCTCAGCATATTGCCCCTGGAGTTGTAGCAAATAACCTCGTTCAAACCACATTAATGGGTCGTTAGGCTTCAACATCATAGCCTTGGTATTGGCGTCTAATGCCTGGGCATATTGCTTTAAGCGTCGTAACGCCTTGGTTTTACCATGCCACGCTGTGAATAGATTTGTATTTTCAGACATGGCTTTGTTGATTGCTTGATCGTAGGACGCGATCGCTTCCTGATAGCGACCTTCAAAGAACAAAGCATCTCCTTCTCGGATAAAGTCATTGATTTCTAAATCTAAACTTGGACTCTTTGACTTTAAGTCGTCTAACTGTTGAGTCAAGGTTTGGATTTGACGCTGCTTTTCAGGAGATAACACATCTTTAGATGTAGATACGAGGGTGATACTGGTAATTTCTTGAATAATTCTGGATTTTTCTCGTTCTATTTCCGTTGTGGTGTTTTTAAGTTTTTCTAACTCAGCATCAAACTCAATTTTGAGCTGATCGATTTCTTCTTGGAATGTAGCGGCTTGCTGCTGCATTTGATCTTTAGCCAGGAGAGATTGCTGTTGCAACTCCATCATCTGCTGCTGAAAGAGAAGCGACTGTTGTTTCAAATCTGCCTTTACTTGGGTTTCAATTTCTTTTTGGATTTGTTCTTCTATTTGCTCACGCAGTGCTTGAATTGCCCGTTGACGAGATAAGTACAGCAACACGGTTGCAATGATGGGCAAAATAGTTAAAGTTCCCAGCAGAAAATTCAGCAGGGTTGTAGTGCGGTTGAAGGCGCGATCGACCTCGTCCTGTACCGTCTTTCGCATCTCCAGCTCTTGCTGAATCACGCTCTGTGCGCGTTGACTCTCCCGTAAGCGTTCTGACTCCTGCCACTCCCGCACTGATAGGTCAGTTGTCGGAGAAGTCACAGGCTGAGATTGAGCTGGCTCCTCCGCAACCCACAACTGAACCCCCATTAAACTTGCTGACACTACTCCAATTAGCCCAAACCCCAACAGATTTTTCATACGCAATCAGCCAACCCCAGATTTGTAACCCAATTCTAGGCGATCGCGTTTCTAGGAGCTAAACTCCTAATTGACTGACAAAATTCGTGAAACCCTTGCTACATGGTAGGTTGGGTTGAGTCTTGCGAAACCCAATGAATAAGCCTAAGGGTTGGATTTCCGCTATTGCGATGACCCAGCCTACGCAAGATGGGGCAGGCAAGCCGCCTTTTCAGACACCCTCTAATACCTCTCGCCAGTTGAGAGATACGGATTGCAGAGTTGAGGTGGGTCGTGCGAGTCCATATCCCTGACCATAATCCACGCCAATTTCCCGGCAAAACTGGATGTCTACTGGATCTTCTAGCCCTTCTGCTAACACTGGAATCCCAAGTTCATGGGCTGAGCGAAGGAGATTTTTGACCAGGATTTGCTTCAGCGGATGTTGGCTGCAGCCGCCCGTCAACAGGCGATCGATCTTGATGATGTCTGGACGAAATTCTGTAAAGTAATGGTCAATCGAAACGTTGCTATACAAATCATCCACGGCAATCCCAAATCCTAACTGGCGGATTTGATCGATCAGTTCTGGTAACGCTTGATGATGGAGCAACGCCTCAACCTCCGTGAGTTCAAACATAATCTGTCGCGGGTTGAGCGCTAACTCCCTGACCTGCTGCAAGGTTTGCTCTAAGAAACCAGGATTTTCCACGATCGCATTTGGCAACAGATTCACGAAAAACGTTTTCTGACTGCCAAGGTTTGCGATCGCCTTCAAACAGATCGTCAACGCCAATTCGTCAAACTCATGCGTCAAACTTAACGACACCGCTCCATCAATCAGCTGCTGCCCCGTAAAGCAACCGTCACCCTGGTCGTTGCAGGCACGAGCTAAACATTCATAAGCAATCACATGCCCCTGGCGCAGATCAAAAATGGGCTGGTAGTTAAAGAACAGGCGCTGCCGTGCTAACACACGCAAAAACCAGGCATGTTTGACCGATGCTGTAATCGTGCTTAGCGGTTGAGCGTCCAAAAACTCAACCAATAACGTCTGGGAATCCAGGGGCGATCGCGTGATGCAATAGCGCGACTGAGACTGACTCGTCGCCGGTAACACTCGACTGATCTGCAGGAACATCTCGGAGAGCTGATGGCTCTGAATCACAAGGTATAGCAGTTGGGAAACCTTCGGAACAGGCTGAAACCCAAGTTCGCAGAGGTAGTACCGGGTTTCTAAACTGTAGGGTTGAATAATTAGCTTTAACGGTTCAGCCAACGAAGTCGCAGTATGCACAGGTGAAGTTTTCCTCTCTAAATTCAACCTGGCAGTCACACCCCAATTTATCGTTCTATCTAGCCAAAGGGTAGAGTATCCGAATTCAGCCCTACTGACCAAATATCCTGATGACAGATTTTTGATTGTCTATAGCACTTCTAGTTTGATGACCTTAGCAACTGCTATGAAAAAAGTCATAGCAGGGCGATCTCGTGAAGTTTATATGAACCTTGCATAAATCCCCGCAAATCCTCTGTTTTATTTATAGAGAGTGGTATCAGTACTGTTTGAAGTAGTTACCACCTATACAATCCGCTCATAAACCGCTGGATCCCTGCTCAAAACCAGGTGCTCATCTTTAAGTAACCCAAACATCCTTGTTCTATTTAAGACTACCGAAAACTGCAGAGCGACCCGGAATTGAGCTGACCACAACCGTAGTTTGAATTAAACCTTGTCCAGATCAGACCTGGAGTTTTTCTGCAGGGAAAGCTACAGATTCCGAGCTGGACGTGGTTTATGCCTCTTTGACTCCCGCTGATCCCTAGCCCTTTGCTGGAAGGTACTTATGAAATTGAAGGCTGTTTGGCTGACTGCAGCTGGTTTTACAACACTCGGATTAATCGCTGCTGGTTCGCTGCGTGGGGTCTCTCAACAAATGTGGAACCCACAGGTAGCACGCGCGGCAAAGGTTACCGTGAATTTGTTGAAGGGGCGCTCCATGAATCCAATTCTCTTAGCCCGCAGCACCCGACCCTCTGCTAAGATTGCTCAACCTATCTCAGTCAGATTTACCAATTCCAATGAATTAATCCGCTACACCCTGAATCGGCGAGATTTGCTAAGTTACTCAAGTACCCAGCTTGGACAGCTTTCCCAACTCTCAATCGGTCCTCGCAAGCTGCCTGATGATACCGTGACTGAGCAGGCTATTTTTGAGCCTCACGATTTCTCAGATTTACAGGACTCCACATTCCAGAACTGGGATGGATCAGTAGAAGGGACGCTAAAGAAACAGAACTACCAGATCCGGAAGCTGGAATTTGAGCTGGCGCGGGAGCAGTTTAATGACGGGAAGATCAGCAAGTCCACGTTCAACCAGAAATCACGGCAATATCAAGTAGCCTCTCAAGAATTTAAAGCGTTCCTGGATTCCTCTAGAATGGCGGATCAGCCGTAAGCCATTCACCATCACTATGGGTGTTGTCCCAAATAAATTAACAGACAAATTAACCAAGACTTCTCAGGTTTTAGGCATCGATGTGGGCGGAACTGCCATCAAGCTAGGCCGCTTTGGCGGGGATGGGAACTGTCTGCAGTCATTCAGTGTGCCGACTCCGCAACCGTCTACTCCAGACGCTGTGCTAGCCGTGATGGTGGCGGCGATCGCTGAACTCGATCCCGACCATCAAACAGGGGCGATCGGGGTCGGTACACCCGGTCCCGCCGATTCAGCCGGACGCATTGCCCGGATTGCCATTAACCTGCCCGGTTGGCACGATGTTCCCCTCGCCGACTGGTTAGAAGCCAAAACTGGGCAACCCGTGATTGTTGCAAACGATGCCAATTGTGCCGGTTTGGGCGAAGCGTGGCTGGGAGCTGGTCGCCAGTTCCGCAACCTGATTATGCTGACCTTGGGTACCGGCGTCGGAGGTGCGATTATCCTGAATGGCGAACTGTTCGTCGGACCTCACGGTGCCGCCGGAGAGTTGGGCTTAATTACCCTGAATCCCAATGGTTCACCCTGCAATAGCGGCAACCAGGGATCGCTGGAGCAATACGCCTCTGCCCAAGCCATTCGTTGCTGTACCGGGCTGGATCCGCAGGAATTGGGAACACTGGCCCTGGCAGGCGACGCAAATGCTTTGGAATTTTGGCAACGCTACGGGCGCACTTTAGGAGCTGGTTTGGCTAGCTTAATTTATGTTCTATCTCCAGAAGCGGTGATTATCGGTGGGGGCATCAGTGCCAGTGCCAGCTTCTTCTTGCCAGCGGTTCAGGCAGAAATTGAGCGGCGAGTCATGCCCAGTTCCCGTACTGGACTCAAACTATTGCAGGCAGAGTTGGGCAATCAGGCCGGAATGGTAGGGGCAGCCAGGTTGGCGTGGCAGATAATTGAGGTAAGGAAGACTGGCTAGAGGGCGATCGCGGGGGAAACGTTAAAACTCTCAAACATCACGCCAAAAGCTGCCTCCACTAGCCAAGCAGTAGAGCCTCAAAGTTCGGTTCCAGGCGGAACCTTGGAACTAGTCAATCAAGTAGTTGGCGGCTCAGGACTATTTTCTGGCAAAGCACCAAACCGCTCTCGATACCGAGCCAACATTGCTGCCATATCCTGATTGTCTCTTTCGAGTTCTAGTGAAGTTTTCAAACGCTCACCTGTTTGGGAGTCTTCCATCACCAACTGACCATCCTGCAAGCTAATCCACAGTTGAACCGTTTCACACAAAATGCGACCTTCCTCATCGGTTGTGATCGGTTGGGAGTGACCATTCACCAACCGATAGCCCAAAACCTCATCCCTCACCTGTTTGCGGTAAGTGCGTCGGTCAAGAATGACATACTCTTGCACCCCTGCTCTGGCATAGTGAACGACTTTGGTTTCGCGATCGGCTTTGCGGAACCGGGGAGACACCACCTCAATAATCAACGCGGGTCGCACGCCTTCATTGGCAACCACAAATCGGCTGCGGTTTTGCGCCTTGTCTCAGCGAACAAACTCGTTTAATCCTGCTGGTGGGAGAACTGATAGGCTCCGGCAATGGAGAGACCGATCGCGATCGCCAGCAGAATCGGCACCGAGTACCAGGGAAACTGGGCGATCGGAAGATACGCGGCGGCACGTAAGGCAATGGCGGTATAGGTCAGCGGCAGCAGATACACAATCCCTTTCAGCACAGGCGGCAGCGTGGCCGGGTCAAAGAAGGTGGCACCGAGAAAGGACATGGGCACAATCACAAAGTTGTTGTAGATACCAACGCTTTCCAGGGATTTGACGTTCAGACCAACAAGCACACCCAGTCCAGCAAAAACCGCACAGTTGAGCACCAGCACCAGCAGGAACAGTGGATTGAGAAAGCTCCAGACTTTGCCCGTGAACAGCACCGCGACCAGAATCACCGAACCCGCCGTCAGCATTCCGCGCACCACACCCGCCAGCATTTTGCCGATGTGCAATGCCAGGGGGTGAATCGGCATCAGCATCAGTTCTTCAAACGTCTTGCTGAACAGGCGATCGCCGCAAATCGAAAAGGTCGTCCCCCCAAAGCTAATCACCATTGACGACAGCGCCACCATCCCCGGCAAAATGAATTGCAGATAGTTATCCCCCGCTGACGGTTTCATCGCCGCATCCAAGGCGCTTCCCAACCCCAACCCAAATCCGACAATGTAAATCAGCGGCGAAATCAGCCCCGATGCCGCAACCTGAACCAGGCGAACCCGCAAATCCAACCAATCGCCCCAAAAGATGGTCAGCGTATCCTGCCACAATGT
The DNA here is from genome assembly GCA_012034055.1 of Leptolyngbyaceae cyanobacterium RU_5_1. GTDB lineage: Bacteria > Cyanobacteriota > Cyanobacteriia > Leptolyngbyales > Leptolyngbyaceae > JAAUSG01. The sequence goes on from JAAUSG010000012.1 coordinate 17,351, forward strand.
CTTAAACAGAGACCCGGAAATCGTTCTGCGCGATCGCGCCGGTAGTTGAACGCTCACCTCAAACCCTCAAAACAGCAATATTTCTTTACCATTTTGACATTTTGGTGAAGAGTGAGAAGTGAGGAGTAAAGGTTGTTGGTTGTTAGTTGTTGGTAATACCCTATCTCTTCTATTCCCGATCAGAAGGCACAAGGATTGTAGATTGTAGATTGCAGATTGCAGATTAGGTATCCTCCCCATCTCCCCATTCCCCCGTTCCCCTCTTCAACTGCTACAGTCTTACCAAACACGCGGCATACTGGAAGTAGTTTGTACAGTTTTACAGTACATCGATTCATATCAGAATTCTTCATCCTAGTCCCTAGTCCCTAGTCCCTACCAGACACAGCTATGGCGAAACGTAGACCCCGCTCTTCCCCCTACAACGACAGCTACGAACGTGAGTTCGATGATTACCTGCCGCCTCAGGACAATAGCCCGAAGCGGGGTAAATCCTCGAAGGCGATCGCGTTTAATGCCCTGACGCTCTTTATTCTGGCGGGGGTGTTTATCTTGGGGCTTGGAGTTGGAATTGCCTTTACGTCCGTCTCTACGTCAGCCGAGTCCGGCAGAATTAACAACGTTATTGATCTAGATAAGCAGTCCCCCAACCCTGAACTGTGCGTTCAGTACGGAGCCAGCGCGATCGTCACCGATATGCGGGTGTTCGTCACACTCAACCCGCTCAACTTCTTTGTTTCTCAGCCAGTTTCTCAACCAGGCTGCGTTCTGCGGACGAATAACTGGTCGGTTCTGGAGCAACGCGGACTGGTGAAGTCTGAGCAAGTGCGCGATTGTAAGCAGCGCATGAATACCTTCGGGTTCACTGGGCAGCTTGAGAATTCACCGGAAATCGACTGTATATATCAAAATGACTCTGGCAAAAACCTGTTCCTAACTCAGCAAGGACCTAACGGTAGGGTTGGTACGCCGGAGAACGAGAAGTTTTAGGGGTGAATAGTAGATCGCGAATGGTGAGTAGTGCGTTGCTGCTTTGGGTATTCACTACTCACTATCCATTCAAATTGGCTACCTCAAATCTTGTAAAACTCGAACCTGTAACACTTGACCGGGTTGAATGGCGGCAGGCTTGGGAGCCATGAAGTAGTTGGCGGTTGCTCCAGCCGCCGCGCCGCCAAATAGTCCTAATCCAGAGAAGCCACTGACGAGACCTCCTGCCAATGCCCCAATCCCGGAATAGAGCAGCATGGAGGTGCTGGACAGTTCACGATTGCCGCCGAGGGATTCTGACTGTGCCGAAAATGAGATGGCACGATCGCGCACCGCAATCGACTGAGCCACGAACCTACTGCCCGTGCGATCGCTCTCAAATCGTCCCGTCACATAGCTGCCTTGGGGAAGCGCCACATTTCCGGCTGCATCCCGTACTTCTGTCTGCAGCAACAGCACTTCTTGACGGGGAACGCCCGACTCCAGCCTCAGCTCTGTGGTTCCTGGATAGAACAGATTCAGCACTGTTCCCGTGGGCAGCAGCACATCGGCGTAGGGAGATTGAAAAACTTGTCCTGCGGCGATCGGGTAGCCAGGAACACTTTGCGGAGCGGTATTCAGCGCGATCGCACCATTCGTCGGCAGCGGCTTGCCAAACTCCACAAGGCTGGCATTGGCAGCATTAGCGGGCAATGGAGCCGTGGGCATACTCCCTGAAATGCTTCCTGTTGGCGGCTGGGTCAGCATCGGCTGCAAGGGTGGAACCGCTACTTGAGACGACTGATCGTTTGATATGACCGGGGGAGTCAATGGCTGTAGCGATGGCACCGATACCAGCGGAGGCTGTCCAGTTGAAATATCGGGTAAAGCAGAGGATGGTAGGGCTGTTGGTTGAGCAGCAGTCGGTGCTGGCGCTTGAATTACGCTAGATACCGGCGGCTGTATCACGCTGGACACTAGTGGCTGTTGGATAACACTGGATACTGGCGGCCGTATCACACTCGATCCAGATGGTTGCATCACGCTGGATACCGGCGGCTGTATCATGTTTGGCGTTAATACGTTTGGCGTTGGTGACTGCATCACGCTGGATGCGGGTGGTTGAATCACACTCGAAACGGGGGGCTGTAAGCCTGTTGTGCGATTTAGCGCAGGAGCTTGAACCAGCGGGGGTTGGGGTGCGATCGCCGGTATCACAGCACGAGACGGCATAACCGCTGTGGGCTGCCTGGGCACAGTCTCAAGCGGAGCCAGTGCAGGAACGCTGATACTGGGGGCTGTACTGGGCAGGATCTTGATTGTTGAAGGAATGTCCGCCGACCCAACTGATGTCGCTGTTGACGGCACTGCAGACAGAACAGGCTTGACAACCGAAGTCTGAGTGGAGACGGTGTTAGACGAGGGCGGCAAAGAAACCGCTTGAGCAGGCACACTAACAGATTGAGGCGATGCAGCGGGCGGTGGAGCCACTACAGACGATTTAACTACCACACCTGGTAAATTGCTGGGTACGGAAACGGGTGGGGGAACCGTAATTTGGGTGCCCTTGCTGGTATCGATCGCCAATCCTGTCGGAGCCTGAGACGCATCTGGCGGCAACGGGGTGGTATTCTCAGGCGGCAACTGAGCAACCGTTTGAGGCGAAGCAGCCTGGACTGGAGTGGGCTGGGACTGAGCGGAGGGCTGAACCGATCCGGCAGATTGATTCCCGGAAAGCGACGCAGGTGGCGGAACAGCAATTTTCGCGGTTGCATCAGTAACCGGATTAACATCGGAGCCAACCGAAGCAGGTAATACCAGCGGTTCATCAGGCGCAGGCTTGGACTGCGTTTTAACGATTTCACGTTTGGTTATCCCCGGTTTAGCCACTTCAGGACTAACTGCTTCAGGTTTCGTGACTCCAGACTTAGCGATTTCAGGCTTAACGATTTCAGGCTTGAAAGCAGTCTCTGGCTTAACGGGTTTGGAGGCATCTGGAGTCGTTTTTGCCAGGGGGGGTGATTTCTCAGGAGGTTTAGCAGAAGTGGACGTGGGTAGAGGCTTTGCTTCAGGTTTTGTGACTTCAGGTTTAACCGCTTCAGGCTTAATGGGTTTGGAGATAGCTGGAGTGGTGTTTACGGGAGTAGCCAATTTTGCAGGCGGTTTGACAGGGACAGACTGAGCAGGCTTGGGTTTAGTGCTGGTAGGCGATGTCGGCTTTTTCACGGCCGGAGATGTAACGGCTGGAGGAGGAGTGGGCTTCTGGGCTTCTGAGGGTGCTTTGGTAGATGCTTTCGCAATTAGAGGACGTAGAATCCAGCGATCGCGCCCCACCTGCCCCGCTTTTTTGACCTTCTCCAACTTCACCTGCTCAGGAGCCAAGGTCACCTCTGGGGAAAGCTCCAACACAATCCGCGTCAATCCGGGTTGAAACTGGGAAACCCGCACACGCCGCACAGCACCCGCATAAGCCTCTTGTACTTTGACATCGCCAACCTCGGTATCTGGCAGATCCAGCACAATCCGAGCTGGTTGAGCCATCAAGAAGTAGCGCGGGGTTGTTGCGGCATCCACTGTGACTTCTAGCTGGTTCGCTGTCGCGTCATAGCGCCAACTTGTCAGCAAAGCCGCATGAGCATCACCCGCCAGCGCGATCGCTCCCGAAATCAGTGCTCCAGCCAATCCTAACAACGGCTTCGCCATCAGCGGAGCAGGCGTAAGACCAGGTTGAGACGGATGGTTGGATTGAAAGGGTTGGTTTGGCATAGCTCTAGGCTGAACACATTCAACAAATTGGCGCTAAACTTGGCACTCAGACGAGGCGCATTCTGGGCGATCGCGCAACATCTTCACACACAGCGGATCACGCTGCTTGATACACCACCAGTTATAGCGTTTGAATGACTCTATTTACTCGAATTTCCCCTAAATATGGAACGAACTTTAGAAAAATTTATATTAAGCACAAACCTGCAGGACGTTATCAATCATCAGCTAATAACGTTCCTGGTCAGGGCTACACCAAGATCTCTGCTATATGTATAGCGTTTGCACAACTACCTAAAAGCAGCAATTATATAGTTGATGTATAAACTGATTTCCACAGCACTTTCCCCAGATAAACCATGATTGTTTCTGAAGAATTCAAGCACTTCGATATACCACAAAGGAGAGATTTCTGAAGATTTGTGGATTACGTAGGATATTTGACTGAAAATTTCTTCCAAGGGCTTCAATTCTAAAGGATCATCGTTACCTACAACAAGACAGTAAGTTAGTAAGCGAAGCAATATATCAACGTCTTCCTTAAAAGAATGAGACTCTGCCTCAAGGGAGGAGGTGAAAAGGAACTCCGCTGTACTAGCAGCATCAGGAAACTTGCTGAAAACGAATTGAACAGCACTCCGAGAGAGTTCATCAGCATTCCTAGTTAATACTTCTGCAGCATTGAGTCGCGTCTGCGCTTTCCTTAAAGAGCTTGAAACAGCTTCAAGCTCCGAACTAGAAGGCAATTGACCAGCAGCGTTTGCCGCTGCCATAGCAGATGTAATAGAAATTCGACTTGCCATAGGAGATAACCTTCTCGACAGGATCTAAAAGCATTGACGAAAAATTAAATTACTTTTATCGAATGCCTATGTTCTATTATTGTAGCTTGGCTATAAATACAACAGCTATGGATGCGCATTTCAGCAAAGTTTCGTATGAACAATTTTAGGGGATTTTTGAACAAAGACTCTGAAAGGCAAATATACATAGATCGCTATGAGGATATGAAAAGCTGGATAGAGCAAAGAGAGAATAAATCATCTAAAATCAGGTCTGAAGACTTATGGGGATACACACACAAGATTCTTGGTTTGACGGCAACTATTTTCTCCGCCCTTAATGCAGTCTTTACCCTATCTACAAATCAAAACGTTGTTCTCGTTCTGTCTATTATCTCGTCCACTTCTGCCGCCTGTTTGACTTTTCTTAATCCTTCTAATCGTGAAGCCAAGTGGAGAAACATTAAGAGTTACTGTTCAATTCTTAAGTTTGAGATTAACGAAGCAGGCACAGTTATTTATATATCTAGCTCGTCCTCTGCGGAAAAGATCCAGAAACTTAAGGAAGTAAATCAGAAGTTGATATCTTTTGAGGAAAAGTTTGGAGAAATTTTGGGTTCTGGGAGATAGTCAGCAACTTAAGCTTTATAATTGCGAGTTGGCCGACAACTAACAGCCAATAACCAATTCTCAATGACTGCTTTAGAGAAAGCCAAGAAATAAATGATCCATTGTCATTCTTCGCTTCACTGCGTTCCGCTCAGAATCTCCAGCTTCGTAATGAATTGAGATGCTTCACTACGTTAGCGCTTCGTTCAGCATGACAGGATCATTCTTTACGTGGAGTTCTCTTAATGCACGATCGCCGACCGAATCGCCTCAACCCGACTCGCATACGTTGTGTCATCTAAAACCGGGTAGCTTTCGTCCAACGGAACTGGTAAGGCTAAATTAATCCAGGATTTGCAGCCGCCGTAGGTATCCGAGTAAAGAATCTGTTGTGGCTGCCCCAATCGATGAACCCGCAGCAGCAGGACGTAAAGGGGTTGACTGGGCTTCCACTGCAACCGCTCCGTCACAAACTCCTGATTCCAAATATGAAAGGGCAAAAGGGCTGACATGATGTCCGCTTCAGTGACCTGAAAAACATCCGTCACCCTTGCCCAGGCACCGATCTGCACCTGAGCGGGATGCCAACCAGATCCGACCGGCTGCACCTGAGCCGCATAATTAGGCTTCAGCAATTCGGGTTTCTGGTGTTCAAAAGTCGGATAAAGGAGAACGCGATCGCGCTCAACCCGAAACCTGCCACCCGCCTCTCGAATTCCCCCCTTGCGCAGCAGCATAATGGTATCCCCCTGTTCAAGGGCATTCACAGCAACCTGCCACTCTTTTAGTGCATCTGTCATCGTTTTCATGATGGGGAGTAGGGAGTGGATAGAGAAGAGATGAACACCATCCACTATCTACCATTCACCATCCACTAAATCAATCTTCACCTTTTCTCAAGAGTCTCTGCATTAATCCGCGTGCTGCGATGACTAGCATTGAAACAAATGCAATTCCTATTGGACGGTACGAGAACACCCATGAATACTCACGACCTGCTGATGCTAATTCTGATGCTAACTCCTGGCATTCTCCTGTCAGTGGTTATCATGGCGTCCTTCGCGGCGGGTGGTTGATCGCAAATCAGCGTTCTGGTGATTCAATGCCAAAACTGGCAAAGCAATAAGCCAACATGCCTCGATTGAGCGAATTGTACTTCGTTTGGCCCTCTCGACGAATCTGGATCAAACCCGCTTCAGAGAGGGTTTTTGAGTGATGGCAGAACAGCGCCAAGCTGATCCCAATGTGGCTAGCAATCTCTGATCCACTCATCTCTCCCGCCTCAGCCAATAGCTCAACAATGCGCAGCCGAGTTGGATCGGCAAGGGCCGCAAAGATTTTTGCGCGTTGTTCAGTCGTGTTTTGATTAGCGTTAACACTGGTCTGGGCATCAACTTGCATTGTAGAAGTCACTGGTTTTATCGGGTCTTGGCGGTCTGCCATCACTAAAAGCAAAATTTAAATTTTGTTTGAAAGTCTACCTTCATCTTACGTCGTCAATAGAGATATTGAAATAGTTAAACAACTACTTGATTTCTGATCAGGAGATTTTTGAAGGAAACCATACCGTTTGGTAGGGGCAGGTTTGGCCAAAGTCTCTGCATCAAGCCGATCGCTTTAATGCCAAATCTACTCCTACAGGTATTTTGTTTGCTGGAAATCCCCTTATTGCCCTCATACCAACAAGAAGACGAGCGAAGGTTGGCTGACCCCTTCGCTCGCAGACGACCGTGAAGTTTAGCTGAAGTTGAAGCGATACAGCAGCATCTTGCAATGCAGCCAATCTAACGGGACGGATTGGCGTTGATGAAGTCCATTAAACCCAAGTATTTGGGAGCCGTATTGATGTCCTGGTTTTGATATTCCAACGCTCCCCAGTTTCCCCACTTGCTGGGCGGATAGACATCGTTAAACTGATTAAACAGCTTGCCGCCACTTGCTTTCCACTGATCGAGGTAGGCTTTATACACCTGCCGCATTCCGGGATGACGGTTAACCTCTGTATACAGTTTTGTCACCTGGGGTTCCTTGTCGCCAAATTTATGACTTGTGAGATGCGGTCCGCCTTCATAGGCAACCATGTTCAGCCCAAACTGCTTAGTGGCAACGTTGGCGTTTTTTTCTACCATTGTTTTGACTTCATTGGGAATGTCTGCCATCAAATCCGCAACGATCTGATCGGGCGTCATCTTCAGCGCGGCATCAATATGGTCTGGATCGTCGAGATCGGACGCGCCATCCTTGTCGGTATCTTGATGACCATCGAAGTAGGGCGCGATCGCGTACACATCTGCCTGCTTATAAGCATCTTTCCAGCTCAAGATCTCCTCAGCCGTCCAGGGATTTTCAGCTTGACCTGCCAGAACTTTGACCAAGCGGGACTTGCTGCTGCTGCCAAAGACACTCTCCCAAATTTTGAAGATCTCCACCGAGCGCTGAGAATAGTAGCGGAGACTAGCGGTATAGCTGTTGCTATCCAGTCCGAGAGCGGTTCCCTTTTCTGCAGCATAGTGAGCTTGGGAGAACTGGCTGTTCCAGACTTCGTTGGAATATTCAATATGAACTTTCAGGGATGGGTCGAGGCGATCGCGCACCAGTGTGGCAAACCGGCGCACATAGTCATCCGATGCCTTTGCGGGTAGCGTGAACCACGGCTCAATCTTGAGTTGGTTGGCAAGCTGGATCATATGCTCCAACGCAACTCCATTCTCGCCCGATTGGGTTCGACTGTTGGGAGTGCTGCGATCGGACCAGTTGGCGACATTAGAATCATTCGTTGCCATCCAGTCCATAAACCGGATCGCTTTGAACTTGGACAATCGCTCCAAAAAAATGGGATGGAAGGGCTGGGTTTGATAGGTGTTCTCAAATCCCGGCATGATGAAGCGAATATTGCGAATTGGGTTGTTGGGGTTCGTTTCCCGAATCTGCAGAAAAATCCCCGCATCATCCGGCGTAACCTCCACAATCATCTTGCCGGGGGACTGGCTGACAATTTTGGCATTTTCGTAGCGAAACGCAATCTTGCCGTCTCCTTCGTACAACAGGGTGTACTTGCCTGTTGGGAAATGATTGCCCGTCATCATAATGGTTTCTGCAAACTGACTGGGCTGCAGCGACGCCACCCAGCCGTCCGGTCTCAGTTTCAACGAACCACCTTCTTCCCAACCCGCCCCTTCACGCTGAGAGAGCCACTCACGGGAGGTTTTGAACACGTCAACGAACGGCCATTGGGGCGACCAATCGGCAATTCCATTCAGGTTGATTCCAATCGTAGTGCGATCGCTCGCACCCGCCCTGGTAGTCGCAACGACATCGACATCAGACGTATTCCTATCGATCTGAGGATCACCAGAATTAGCATTGCTAGCACCATTGGCCGCAGCCTTAACCGTAGCAGTACTCCAAAAACCAATCCCGGCACTGTATAACAACCCCGTTGGGCTAGATAAGATTGCAATAACCTGCATTAATGCACCCACCAGCACCACGCTACCGAGTCCATCATTTTTGCTCTTTGCCATGCTCATACCGCCACTTGCATATCGACTGTAACTCGCTACCCCCTCGAACCATGATAGCTGTCCGACTATTAACGCCCAGTCCTGCTAGCAGCGTTGAACCCGTGGTCAAGCAGTATTTACGGGAAACTGATCGCGATCGCGAAACCTGCTAGACGCCCTCGGATCTAGATGCCCCTTCCTGAGCGAGTTTTTCTGCTGTTTAATGCGCTGGTGCTGTTGCCCATGCAAGTGTTAGCCGCACTCCGGGGAGAAGTCAGCTTTGATGGCGAACTCTGGCTAATTTACTACGCCATTCAAGCCATTCTGGTTCCAGTTCATTGGCAGTTGCATGTTTTGTCACAGGTCGTAACGATTGGCTACTTTATCATTGTGTTTCTGTTGGGTTGGCGCGATCCCCATGTAATTGTGGCGGTGGGCTATGTTATCGGCGGAGTCTACACCATTTTTATTTGTGCGGTTGCAGATACAGGCGTGTTTTTGTATGAGCGATCGCGCAAACGAGAACTGGAGTTACGACAACAACTACGAATCTTTATTCATGCCGTCTCCCACGATTTACGCAATCCTGTGTTGGCAATGATGATGACCCTCAAGAGTTTCTTAAATGACTCAAGGCAGGATGCCCAAATCCCCCAGGAATTGTTAGAACAACTGGTTGCCAGTGGCGATCGCCAGGTGGAACTGATCAATTCCCTACTAGAAGCTCATGCAACTGAAGTACGGGGGCTTGTTCTCCATCGTCAGCCTATGCAATTGGATCAGTTAGTCAATGCGATCGTCAATGACTTTCAACCCTTCTTTCAACAAGTCAAGACATCCGTTCATCAAACCATTTCACCCGATCTGCCACTTATCAATGCCGATCCACTGCAACTACGCCGAGTATATGAAAATCTAATTTCCAACGCACTAAAATACAATCGCCCTGGTTTACAACTAACCTTCGCCGCAGACGTTGTTGAGGAGGGGTGGAGAAGTAGAGGAATAGAGGCAAGAAATTACCAATCTAAAATCCAAAATCCAAAATCCAAAATCCGTTGGATGCGTTGTACAGTCAGCGATAACGGGGTTGGCATGACTCAGCAACAGAGCGATCGCTTGTTTGACCTCTACAGTCGCGGCCGGGATCAACGGCGATCGTTCAGCCTCGGTTTAGGACTCTATATGTGTCGGCAAATTATCACAGCACATGGCGGCGAAATCGGTGTCATTAGTAGCCCAGAGCAGGGTGCAACCTTCTGGTTTACCTTGCCAATAGGACTTCCGCAAACCTTGGACGTTTTAACCAAGAATCAAGCATCGTGACTTAACATCATGGCTTAAACGTTTGTACACAATGAACCGGATCTGCTCCAAGAAGTGCCTGCTGTTCCGGGATAGGAGCTGAGGAGACTTCTGGCAAATAAATTACCCAAGTAGCGATGCAATAGTACAGCGATCGCTCACGACATTAATCCGGATCGCAATGCCAGAACGGCGGCTTGGACGCGATCGTTGACCAGCAGCTTGTTCATAATCCCGCGCACATAGGTTTTGACGGTATGTTCGCTCAGATAAAGCGACTTGGCAATTTCGGGATTGCTGTACCCTTCCACAATCAGCCGTAACACTTCTAATTCCCGCTCTGACAAAGTTCCAGGAGCGATCTCCGGGGCAGCTTTAGATGGAGCAGGTTTACCAGTATTTGCAGGTTTGATTTGGTGAATCACGCATTGAGCGATCTGAGCATCCAGATAGGTTGCGCCCTGGTAAACGACCTCGATCGCTTTCACCAGTTGCTCTACACTCGTGCCTTTGACGCAGTAGCCATCCGCCCCACTGGACAGAGCCGCCAGCACCTCCGTTGCATCGGTGTGCGAGGTAAGCATGATGACCTTGATCCCAGGCAGCGTTTGTTTGATCTGCTGCGTTGCGGCAATCCCATCCAGGTGAGGCATTCCCACATCCATCACGACCACATCGGGTTGAAGAGTGGCAGCCGCCTCCACGCCCAAATAGCCATCCTCAGCCATGCCCACAATGGCAAGCTGAGGTTGAGCCGCCAGCAAGTGTTTCAGCCCAACCCGCATCATTGGGTCGTCTTCAACCAATAAAATCTGGATTCGCTGTGAATCGGGCTGTTCGGTCATCGAAATTCCTTGCCAATCTGCCGTTCCCCATTGTAGCGAACCCGCTCAGACTGCCGTTTAACAGGGCAACTCCTTGATCCCAAGTAATTTCAAAAGCGGACGAGAGGCTAAGTCACTTCCTACCTATAATGGAGATTTGCGGTTAGCGTAGTAACAGGCTGCCAAACCGCATCCAACTTGGCATCTGTAGCTTTCCCCTCAGAAAAACTCCAGGTCTGGACGTGGGCAGGGTTTCGTCTCTGGTTTCGCCATTCTCTCATTCACCAAACGCATTCTTCCGGTTCAAAAATCGGGTTAATAACGTCTATGCCTCGCGATTCTCACTCTGAAACGACCCGTCAGGGTTCCCAGTCGGAACCTCAAAGCACCCTCGAAGAAATTCGGGCCACTCGGCTGGAAAAAGCAGAGCAACTTAAACAGATAGGACAAAACCCCTATGCCTACCGTTGGGACATTACTCACCACGCCGCCGACTTGCAGGCTAAATTCGCTGACCTGCCCAACGAAGCAGAAGATCCAACTGAAGTCGCGATCGCCGGTCGGATTCGCACCCGACGATTTAGCGGCAAACTCGCCTTTTTTGACCTGCAGGACGAAACGGGTAAGATTCAGCTTTTCCTGGATAAAAAGCGGATTGAAGAAGGCATGGCAACCGATCCCGATGCCTTCAGCCATCTTGCAAAACTGACTGACGTCGGAGATATCCTTGGCGTCCGAGGTACTCTTAAGCGCACCAAGAAGGGGGAACTGTCAGTAAATGTCAGCGAGTACGCGGTGCTCACCAAGTCTTTGCTACCTCTCCCCGACAAATGGCACGGCTTGACAGACATTGCCAAGCGCTACCGGCAGCGCTATGTAGACCTGATTGTCAACCCGGAGGTGCGGGAAACCTTTCGCCGTCGTGCTTTGATTACCGCATCGATTCGTCGCTATCTCGACCAACAAGGCTTCATTGAAATCGAAACCCCTGTTCTGCAGTCAGAAGCCGGAGGAGCTGAAGCACGTCCCTTCATCACCTACCACAATACGCTGGAGATGAATCTGTACCTGCGGATTGCAACCGAGCTGCACCTGAAGCGGCTGATTGTGGGCGGGTTTGAGAAAGTATTTGAGTTGGGACGCATCTTTCGGAATGAAGGCATTTCCACACGCCATAATCCCGAGTTCACCACGATCGAGGTCTATCAGGCCTATGCCGATTATCACGACATGATGCAGCTCACGGAGGCAATTGTTACAACGGCGGCTGAAGATGTGCTGGGCACCCTCAAAATTACCTATCAGGATCAACCCATTGATCTCACGCCACCGTGGCGCAGGGTGACGATGCACGACCTGGTAAAGGAAAAAACAGGGGTAGATTTTGCCGAATTCCAAACCCTAGAAGAGGCAAAAACAGCCACAACCAGGGCTGGAATGCGTGACATTGACGAGTGCGAGTCGATTGGTAAGCTGCTCAATGAAGCCTTTGAGCAAAAAGTTGAAGAAACTTTGATTCAGCCAACGTTCGTGTTGGACTACCCAGTTGAAATCTCGCCCCTCGCGAAACCCCATCGCTCCAAGCCAGGACTGGTGGAGCGGTTTGAATTATTTGTGGTTGGGCGGGAGACCGCCAATAGCTTCTCTGAGCTGACCGACCCGATCGAGCAACGACAGCGTCTAGAAGCCCAAGCCGATCGCAAAGCAGCAGGGGATCTGGAAGCTCACGGAGTCGATGAAGATTTCTTGACGGCCCTGGAGTATGGGATGCCGCCCACAGGTGGACTGGGCATCGGCATCGATCGCCTGATCATGCTGCTCACCGACTGCGCCAGCATCCGAGACGCGATCGCCTTCCCCTTGCTGAAACCAGAGGATAAAGACTAGAACTATGCCACGCTGGCAAACAGCTCCTCAAAGGATTTCTGAGGTGCATCTTCCTGGGCAACGATTTCCACAATCTTGTTCCGGGCCACCGGTGAGAAGAGCGCTTCAACACAGGTCTGTGCAACCTTAGTGCGGGGAATACTGCCCTCAAATAAGGTGTCTGCTCCAGACATGACAACCGGATCGGGTCGATCATCGTTTCTCAAACCACCCGGCCGCACGATCGTGTATGTCAATCCACTCTTCTGCAAGTACGCTTCTGCCTGTTTCTTCCAGACCAAAATCAGGAAAAACAAGTTCAGGGGATGGAAAAACTGAGACACACACAGCGATGAAACCATCACAAACTGCTCAATTCCGTTTGCTTTAGCGGCATTGACTAAATTTTTGGTGCCTTCATAATCAACCCGGTAAGGCCCAGTTGGCTCAAAACCAGGTTTCGCTCCAGTTGCACAGAGCAGGACCGTGCTATCAGCTATGGCGGTTGTCAAACTTCCCGGATCCAGTACATCACCCACGACAAGTTCAGCTTCAGATGGCAAGATAGTACGGGCAGTCTCCAGGTCTCGGACTAGGGCTCGAACGGGAATTTTGCGGTTCACCAGTTCCTGGACAATCCGACGCCCTGTTTCCCCTGTGGCCCCGGCAACAAATGCTTTCATCTCAAATGTCCTGTTTACAATATGTTACCTATGTTAGTAATTATTACAGCGATCGCGCGATCGCAACCCTCCATCGGTCGTAATCCCTGGAAAAGTTCCTGTGAATTCATCGTCCTTGTGCGCGTAATTTTGAGCAGACCCTATGAATTTAAATTAAGCCTGAAGGGACGTAATCACAGTCAACAGTCCTGGTAAGCGTTAAACTAAGCAACTAGCAACGGATCTGGAACGATATTTGAGATGCAGTCCTATCATCCCATCGAGCATCAATCTGCTGAAATTCCCGACGGCTTGCTGCATACAGCATCCGTCGTTCAGGGTGCGAACTATTCTACTACAGAGGAATCTCCTCAGAGTGTGAGTGAGCCGACTCGGTTTTACAGCCAATTCGTGGACAGTATGGAGCTGTATGCCGATCGGCATACGGTTGCTGACTATTTTGATGGACATCATGCCTGGTTTCGTCGCTGTGCTCAACCCATGAAGGTGGAATCCATTGGTAAAAATAGCTATGCGATCGCCATCGGACGATTTGGCTCATTTGGCTATCATATGGAACCCAAAATTGGGTTGGATTTGCTTCCGCAACAGGAAGGAGTCTACCGAATTGAGTCCCTACCCATCCCTGATGGTGCGATCTCAGGGTATGACGTTGATTTTCGGGCCGCGATGGAATTGGTGGAAATTCCGTCTGAGCAAGCCTCTAAGCCAGGATTATGGAAGAAATCGCTGCCAGATAAAATTACACAGGTGCAGTGGCAACTCGATCTAACCGTCGCAATTCAGTTTCCTCAGTTTATCCAGTCCTTGCCGCAGTCATTAGTCCAAAGCACGGGCGATCGCCTCTTAAAACAGATTGTCCGTCAGGTCTCCACTCGGTTGACTCGCAAGGTTCTGGAAGACTTCCACAAAACCCACGACCTTCCCATCCCTAAACATCCTAGACGATGGTTCTCCCGCAAACTAAACGTTGAGAATGACGAGTGGCGACCCATTTAAGCTGGGAGTTTAGGTAGCGCAGGAGTCAGGAGTCAGAATACAGAATTCATTATTTCTCCTGACTCCTGGCTCCTGAATTCTGAATTCCTTTCTGGCATTGCTGTCCCGCCTTAAGTTAGTAGCCTGATCAGGAGGCGGTTGTCACAATTTTTCGATCAGCGAGTACAATAGCACTATTTGTTCTACATGAACAACACCGTATGGAGCATGAACGGTTACTGTTAGCAGGTATTCTGCTGGTTATCACTCGCACCGTTACCTTCATCGCAGCACCGACGCCCGTCACGCTGAAAATCGATGCTACCCCTGCTCTGATCGCCCTTGACCAGGGTCGCAGTTCGCACCACGCTGAAGCTGAGAAGAATCCGACCGATGGCGACGAACACCCTTTCCAAAGCGTATCTGGAGCTGGGAATGACTCCGAAAATCCGGTACAGGATCAGGTTAGCTATCAACTGGGTGTTAATGACTGCAGAAAAGTGGGATCCGCAGTTGTAACTGTTCACGCCGGTCGAGAAATTGGATCGGGCAGCGTTGTCAGTGTTGATGGTTTAGTGATCACGAACCACCATGTTGTGCGGCGGCTGAGAAATCGTCCGTTATTTGTAGAAATGCTCAGCGGAAGCCAATTCGAGGGACAGGTGATTGCCAGCGATCGCCAAAATGATCTGGCATTGTTGCGGCTGAATACGCAAGACGCGCTGCCCGTTGTGCCGTTAGCCTCCACGAATTTCCCGACGATCGGGCAACCTGTTTGTGCCATTGGTAGCCCGTTTGGACAGGCCGGCAAAACAACTGAAGGCAAATTGACTAATATTCTGTCGAATGGAGATTTAGAATCGGACGTGGTTCTGCAGCCCGGAAATTCGGGAGGGCCACTGCTCAACTCGCAAGGCGAAATGATTGGCGTGAATAAGGGAGTTGCGCGTTCTACAGGGAATCAGGGCGATCTCAAAAGCTTTGCTACCAACGTCTCAATCGCCAAAGCGTTCATTGAACAAAATCGTTCCAATCAGTCCTCAGCACCCGATTTCCCTGCTCCACGTTCACACTCAGATACAGCTCCTTCACCTCCCTGAAAACCAGGGGTCTTGACAGACCATCAGCTCCAATCCATACAAAAACAGGAGACACGGCTCATCGCGATGTCTCCTGTTGCAG
Source organism: Leptolyngbyaceae cyanobacterium RU_5_1 (assembly GCA_012034055.1). GTDB lineage: Bacteria > Cyanobacteriota > Cyanobacteriia > Leptolyngbyales > Leptolyngbyaceae > JAAUSG01. Next base: position 32,818 of record JAAUSG010000012.1, read on the forward strand.
ATTCTATGTTGAAGAAGACCAGATTCTAATAGAGATAATCTGCAGCGACCCAACTGCCATCGGGCAACTCTTCCCAGGAATACCCATCGCTGTAAACAGTACCATCAACGGTAGGCAGATAAGTCCCATCAGGTACCGCATCATAAATGCCATAGCCTAATCCTGGACCAGAGCGAATATTCAGCCCAATACCGCTGTAAGTATCGACGTAGCCACCACCACTGCTGTAAGACACCGGGCTGTAATAGGAATCGTCGTAGTAATCTACAGGCTGATACCGATAGTCATCGTAGTCGTCGTCGTAAGAGGAGTCGTCGTCGTAGTAACAGTCGTCGTCGTAATACGAAACTGGCTCATAGTAAGGCGCTACATAGTCTGTAGCCACCCACTCTTCATAATCAACCTGCTGCCAGGTATACCCATAGCGATCGATCTCCTCGCCATAGGTGTCTATCACCGTGCCATCTGGTAGACCACCAATTCTGCGGAAGTCAAGTCCGGGGCCTTCGCGAACGTTAAGACCAATCCCGCTATAAGTATCGACGTAGCCAAGGTAAACCGGACGGTACTTCTCGTCTAAACCAAGCGCGGTTGCTGTTTCTTTACCGACAAATCCATCTACTTGTTTAAGTCCGTGACGGATTTGGAAATCCATAACCGCCGCCTCGGTTTGAGGACCATACTGTCCATCTGCTTGCAACCCAAGCGCCTTCTGAATATTGGTCACTTCCTCGCCCGAACTTCCTGTTCCGTAGGAGGGTGTTGCAGCGACTGCCTGGTTGGGTGAGGTACTGACAGTTGCCACGGCTACAGCAACACCTGCCAATGTCGTCCAAGCAGAGCTGGGAACTTTCAGTCCATTTCCATCAAATAGCGTCACCTCTGGATCAGGGGTGGGATCTTCATAGTTAACGGCCGTGTGGACAAAAGCTAGTAACTCCATAGGCTCCTCGTTCGCTTCATCTTCACTTATCTAAACCTTGTTCACGTCCAGACCTGGAGTTTTTCTGAAGGGAACGCTACAGATTCCGAGCTGGACGTTGTTTAAGCTCACAGAACGTAACCACGAACATCACAAGAAACTTGTGACCATTTTTATGTGAACTCTGCCTCTTGTGAATTTTGCAGTTTTCGTGGAGACAACCTATCAAATTTCATGCAATTGCCTACTCCATTCAGCATTAATCCACATTAATGCGAAGGAAAAACTTAAATGAATGAAAAATGATACCTCAGCTTATCATAAGCTCATCTGAAAAAAATCAGATCCTTGACTATTTTCTGCCTCAAACTCCTGCAGCGATCGCAGGAAAACCATTAGCAATCAACCGGGATAGCTGTTTTTTAGAACCCCACACTCACCAGAGCAGGTATTAGCAAAACGCTCTCAATTAGTAGACTTTTTAAATTAACTAAAGGCAGCTACTGATGCCCAATTAACGATCAGTTCCAGATTGACCTGTACTCCAGGACTGTTTAGCCTGCAAAATAGACACCTGCCATGAAAAAGTCATAAAAACTGAACATCATTATTTAGGAGTAGCCTGTGAAGAAGATGTTGAAGAAATGTCCTTGAGTTTATAGCTGCGAGTAATCTTCAAGCTTGGGCAACAGTCTGGGTCACCGGGTTGGTATTGATCCATGACGACTTCAATCATCTTGTCTGGCTTGATCAAAAGCGTCTTCACGGTCACCCCCGGACCGAGAAATTCAGAGGAAATGTTCTTGGGAGACCCAGCATCATTAACCAGTGCCACCAGGTATGCAAAACTACCGGAGTTGGGAATTGTCACGTTGAGCGTAGTTGCTGCATCTTTGACACCATCTTGATTCAAGTCACCATAGGTCACTACATCGCTGATCGTGAATGTTCTTTTCGTCTGCTTATCTTCATACTTACCGTTGACTAATTTGATCGGGCCTTTAGCCAGGAAGTAGTATTCAGCATTTTTCAGTTTTTCGACCGTGAGTGGGGAGTTCGTTTGAACCGATGATTTGGATGCAGGACTCGCTGAGGAGGATGGAGAAGCAGATTTTGCATTTATGGCATTTGGGGTCGCGGCATTTGGAGTCGCTGTGTTTGAAGTTGGTGATGCAGGACTCGCTGCAGGAGATGCAGCAGCGTTGGAGTCAGGTGGTTCCTTTTGCGACTGGAGTGAGTTGCATCCGACTGAGCTGAATCCCAACCCTAACCCAGCAATAAGAATCACTAAAGCTGTTTTACTGTTCACAGTAATCTCCTTTGCGATCGCGAACCTTGTCCCATTCCAACAGCACAATAAAGTATGCAACTTCGACTCTTGTTACTATACATTTCCTGTACTTTGGGGTTAAACATTCTCCTGAATGCCTGCATTCCAATACCCATGTTTGACCAGGGGTTTGGTCGAGAAAAGGCAGAATTGAGAACAACCCGGCAGATACAAAGTGAGCATGAAGTGGCGATCGCAACCAACCGCCAACCGCCAATGTCTGACCAGGTTTATCAGAAAGTGAACCCGGCTGTAGTGACCATTTATGGAGCTAAAGAACTGGGTTCTGGCATGATTGTGAGAGCTGAAGGATTAATCCTAACCAACAAACACGTTGTTCAGAACTCAACTCAGGTCGCTATTAGAACGATTACGGGAAAGGTTTACGAAGGTCGAGTTGTAGATTTTGATTTGCGCCATGATCTGGCACTCGTCAAACTGAGTGCTCAAGCGACTCATCTGCCCACAGTGTATTTAGCAACCCGCTTAGATGTGAAAGCAGGGGAAAAAGTGTACGCTATGGGGAGTCCGGGTGGAACCCCTGGACTGTTAACCGCAGGGACGTTCCTGCGCATTACTGAGTATGGTAGTTTGCAGCTCAGTTCAGGGTTATTGAATCCAGGAAATTCGGGGGGGCCAGTCCTCAACACACACGGCGATGTGATTGGGATCAGTAAAGGACTCTTGAAAGACAATAGTGGCCTCGCCACCAGTGTGCTAGCTGCCAGAGAACTAATTGGACGCTATCAGCGCGTGAACAAGCAAGGCAGCTAACTGCCTTGCAACTATTACATTTTGCTCAAAATGCGCTGCACAATTTCGATTCCTGTGACCGCTTGCCAGCCGAATAGTCCCAACAGTCCAACGTTCAACCCAATGTGGGTGTAGCGTGCCCAATCATGCCCTTTTTGCATAAAGGGAGATAGGGAAGCAGAAACCGCAATCAAACCGGTCATCCCGAGTCCAGCTAATAGGTGTGATCCAACGAAGAGCTTGCCATTGTTAATATACGTGACTGCCATGCCGCCAATCGAACCGAGCACCATCAGCGCAAGCAGTACAGAGCCGATCTGATAGTGTTTGACGTTGAACTTGCCTTTGACCAGCTCTTTTTTTACATCACTCTGAGCGGTGCGAGTTTGACGAATTTTGATCCCCAAGTAAAGGGCGTAGGCAGCGATCGCGAACAGCACCCACATGATGATGGGGTGAACAAATTGGCTCCAAACTTTGATAGACTCTGGAATTTCAAAGCTCATAGGGGTCAGGGATATGAAGGATCTTCATAAAAATTAGCATAAATAGCCCTGCCCGTTCATGTCTTAGGAAGCCCTTCTATCTCTAGTAGCTGGTTTTGAGTTAGTAGTGCGATCGCTAACCTGGGGTGCTTCTGCCAACACCGCAATCATGCCCGTTCGTTCGGTTTCCAGCTTGGCTTCGCTCAATAAATCAACAACGGAGACGCCAACAACCTCCTCAATCAATTCCTTAATCTGGGGTTCGATGGCTTCATTTAAAGTAAGGTGCACTTTCTCTACCAATTCTTCCTTACCGCTGTTTGCCAAAAGCTGCTCGGGTTGAGTTACAGAATTTTCGAGGAGAATCACAATCTTTTGTTCAAGAAGTTGGCAAGTAACTCTCTCTAAACGATGACCCATCTGATCCCGAAAAAGAGCTTGAACTCGTTGAGAGAGTGTGCGTTCTAACTGTCCAGATGTAGGAATGGAACCTGTCATAGCTAAAATAGGGGTTTACACGAGATTTTGGTTATCAGTAGCCTTAACTTAAGTCAGTATAGAACTTTTAAGTGCATCCATCTTTAGACTCAAGCTTTCGGGGTTTTCATCGCATTATGACACTACCAGGGCTGACGCAGGTAATGGGTCATTGGTAATGGGTCATCGGACATTCAGCCAATTACCCACTACCAGCCTAAACACAAGATCTTTCGGTCATTTTCGTAAGTCTCGACTACCTTAGACGTAAACATTTGGCTTTTCGCAACGTCTACTCACTAAAATGAATTAAGTCCAGCTCACCATTGAGTTGGATAGTGAGCAACGGCTTCACCAGCTTGCAGGCAACCTGTATTGGTTAAGTTGTCCACCAACCTGGTGAGTAGAGTACGAACAGCCTTTTGAAAGCGCCATTTTGCCGCTAAGAGGCTCTTCTATCTGCTCTTCTTCAGAGAATGCACAAATATTTCGCAAATCTCGTGGAAGGAAGTATGGACACGCAGCCCCTTTTCTAACTTGGCAGTAAAAAACTCATTCTGGCAGTTGATGATGACCCAGATAACCTGGAGCTAATTCATCATCAGCTATCTTTTCTGTTGGATTGTTGTGTTGTGAGCGCATTGGAGGGTCGTAGAGCGCTTTCGCTGGCAAAAAGTCTCCACCCAGATTTAGTTCTATTAGATATTTGGATGCCTGGGATGGATGGTTTGCAGGTCGTTCGCGAACTGAAGCAAGACCCGCAAACCCGTGCAATTCCAGTAATTGCTGTAACAGCCGCTGTAACGCTTCACGATCGCAGGATTGCGCTCCAAGCAGGCTGTGTGGATTACATCCATAAACCGTATGAGCTTGAAACCTTAGAGAAAACAATATTTCGCTTTCTCAAGGCTCCGTCGCCTGTTCAAGACAGGGAAGTCTTCGGTGGAGCGTAGTGTTAAACAAGAAAAAATAGGCTGGAGACATCAAACCATGTCCTCTAGCCTATTTCTACTACAGGGAAATACTAGTTGCTTGGATTATTGGGAAACACTGGCTCGTTTATTGATTGACGGACGTGGTTGAGCCAGGATGATTTTTTCCAGTTCCATCGCAGCACGAACGTATTGAGCGTCCTGTGAGCTTCCAATCATTTTGGGATTAGACGCCAACTTTTGTTTTTCGGGATCGGTCAGATCAATTTTGATATCGGGTGCAATTCCTTTGTGGCTAATATCCGTCCCGCTGGGTGTGTAGTAGTGAGCGATCGTCACCGCTAAACCAGACCCATCTGCCAAGTTGTGAACGGACTGTACCAAAGCTTTGCCAAACGTTTGACTACCGACGATCGTGGCACGCCCATTATCTTTAAGTGCTCCTGTTAGAATTTCACTAGAACTAGCAGAGTTACTATCCACAAGAACTACCAATGGCAGCTTAGTTAGAGCAGTCTGATTGGCTGCAATTTCCTCATCCTTGCCTCGACGATCTACGGTTCGGACGATCGCGCCTTGATCTATCCACATGCGGGTAATCTCGATGCTTGCCTGCAGCAATCCTCCCGGATTACTACGCAAATCCAACACAAAGCCATCTACGTTTTGACCAATCAAATCTTTAATAGCCCGACGCATTTGTTCAGAGGCATGGGCGCTAAATTCATTCAAACGGATATAGCCAATCCGACTATTTCCTTGCTGTTTAAGGGAGTACCGCACAGTCGGAAGCTCAATCCGGGCGCGAGTTAACGAAACCGAAAACTTTTTGTTGCCATCCCGCCGAATTTCTAAACTGACTTTTGTCCCAACATCCCCTCGAATCAAGTTGGAGGCATCTTCAACACTCATTCCTTTGGTTGGCTTGCCGTTAATCGCCAGGATGTGATCACCGGATTGAATTCCGGCTTTAATCGCTGGGGAGTTTTCAATCGGTTCAACAACCGTCAAGTTATTGGTTTGCTCATCGACCTCTAGACGAATGCCCACACCAGAGAGTTCTCCAGATGTCTGATTGCTTAATGCTTCATACTGCTTGGGATCCATGAAGCGGGTATAGGGATCACCCAGCTTTTCCAGCTCCTTTCGCAACGCATCATACGCCTGTTGACGGGATGTGTAGTTTTTATTAAGCAGAGTCTGCCGAGCAGACTGCCAATTGACATTGTTAAATTTACCGTCAACGTAGTCGCGGTTAACAATCTGCCAGGCCTCATCGAGAACAGCTTTAGGACTGTCCTGCAGAGCAGCGCGGCCTAGGCTTGGACCGAATAGAGATGCAGCGGCAGTAGCCGCGATCGCTCCTCCGCAAAGTGACAGTTTGGAGAGGGAAAGAAGCTTCGAGGGTCGGTTCATTGACTTTTTAGGAGTTAGTTGAGTGAAGTTTTCGAGGGGCACATAGAGCCTGTATCAAACGTCACTGAAAATTTAGCGACTTCAGGACGGATGGTACTTATCACGACTACAGCCTGATTTCAACCGAAAAACTTAGCAGGAACGCTATTTCTCCTTATAAGAACGTGAACCTACAATACCTATCTCACTAGATCCAAATCTATAAAAAGGATGACAGTTCACTAATCGTCCTAACTATGAAGCCGGTCAAACGTACACTGTCGCTGAAGTTGGTAGACTCAAATATAAGTCTTTGCGACAATCTAACCGAAAAATATGAAATTCGTATAGGGGTTGCACTGTAAACTTTACCAAAGTTTCTTATTCATACGTTAAGGCTCCTGGATATTACGGATATTTTAACTTGGGGTTCTTATGAACAGATTCCACTGGGGTAAGGCGCTAGTTAAGGTTACGATCGCAGTTGCAGCGTTGGCAGGAATTATCTTGCTGCAGCGATCGCAGTTGAACCTCGTTGCCCTCCGAGGTGAAAACCCTAAGCAAGCCGAACAGCAGGAAGCGCTTCGTCTAAAGCTGCTCAAACAGACTCCGACCTTTGGGTTTGACAATCTTCTGGCTGATTGGGTGTTTCTCAACTTTCTCCAGTATTTTGGTGATCAGCCTGCTCGCGAGAAAACTGGCTATGACCTCAGCCCTGAGTATTTGGATCTCGTCACGCGCCGAGATCCCCGGTTTGTAGATGTCTATATATTTATTTCCAATAGCGTTTCTTACCAGCTTGGGCAGCCACAGCTTGCGATTCAGTTGATGAAACGGGGTACTGTAGCCCTCTCTCCCAGAATCGACCCAAAGTCCTTTCAGCTATGGCGGTTTATGGGACTTGATCAGCTGCTGCTTTTGGGAGACATTCCCGGATCAATCTATTCCCATGAAATGGCAGCAAAATGGGTAGCGGGTACGCCGTATCAGGATTATGCCTCACGCTTTCAGCAGACTGCTCACTTCCTGCGCAGCGATCCAAATAGCCGAGCTGTTCGAGTCAGTGCATGGGGTTCCATCTATGCACAAGCAGCCATGATTGGTGATCAGAAGACCCAGGAGCGTGCCAAGCAAGAGATTTTGGCTTTGGGGGGTAAGCTGTCTGAGCAAGACGGAAAGCTTTACATTGGTGCTCCCTCTGAATCACCTGCTAAGAAACCCTAGAGCAGCACTAGTGGGAACTGCATCCAGCCTCCCCTCACCTTCACTCCTCACCCTTCTACTCCACAACCACTCGCCACTCATAGAGCTTGTAATTCACACATCCATTAGTAATCAAAGGATCCTGAGCAACGATCGCCTTCGCCTCATCCATCGAATTTGCCTCAAACAACAACATGCCGCCCCCTCGACATCCCCAGTAACCCGTTTTGGCCCGATGTCCCCTGGCAATTAGATGCTGAACAAACTCCTTATGAGCCGTAATGTATTGATCAAACGTGGTTTGATCAACAATTCCCTCTTCAATCTTGACAAACCAAGGCATTGAATCTTTCCCCAAGCAGTAACTTTTAAGTTGCTAAAACAATCCCTATTCTGTAGCTTATGCCACGAGGTCAGCTCTTTGGTTTGACTGTTAATCCTGGGTAATGTCACCCTGCAGGCAGAACCGGGTGAGTTTATTGCTGTAGTCGCATCATTGAGATGAACCTCAATCGAATTCGCCAAATTCTAAAATAGAACTATTCACAGCCAGCATTTCGGTCTCACCCAACAGATTTGCGGTGACCAACTGACTGGCGCGCAGGCTGCGCCAGTAGCTGCTGTGCTCAGCGATCAACCCAAGTGCCATTGCGACATCGCCAATGCTTTTCTTCAGCAGGTTGCGCTCTCCCAAGTAATGATCTCGGAAGAATAAACTGGAGTCATCCAAGTCGAAGCTAGCCCGCATCGGATAGGCGAATATATCAGAGGCGCGAATAATATTGATCCAGCGCAGAGGAGTGCCCGTGTATCGGCTGGCGAATTGCTTCAGCTTTTGGCTATCGATATCCAGAAGTTGATTGAAGAAGAGCAGGGGAGAGCCAAGTGTGGTGATGCTGCGTAACTTAACTTTGCGTCCCTCGCTGGCTGGGCCCAACCCTTTAATTGTGTTACGGATGTAAATAGCAGGGTCATTGCTGGCATAAGCATCAGAGAAGAGAATGTCCCACAGAATAACGCTACTGAGCGAGTGGGCGACGATGTGCAAATCTTCTGCAGGGGCATCGGCCAAAAAGTTGAGGAACTGGACGGCAACGGCGCGCCGGACTTCACGACTACGCTGGCGGTTGAGGTAGTTGAAGATATCGTTAAAAAAACCAGAAATGAGCTGTTCGCGTCGTTGACGGTAGTGAAATATATCGTCCACATCAATATGTGGATGGTTCCATTTGAACGCTTCCAGGTCTTGCTGCACATAGTCCCAAATTTCACTGGCGCTGCCGATCGCATCTCCCCAATAGCAGGAATAAAATTCTGGAGTTGCCAGTCCTCGATTGGTGAATTCATCAATCAGTCGCGATCGCAACGGGTCAGCATACTCAGGATTTCTCACCGATGCCCCATGCATGAACAAAACTAGCATTGGCTGATTCTCACAATGAAGTACCTTGCACTGTTACTGCTGCTACTGGTTGGTATCTATACGATTTATCTAATTAAGTCAGAGTTGGGTATCAATCTATCCCGCCGATATCATGCCATTGATATTGTCAAAAAACCGATCGCAGTGATTAAGCGGTTGCTGCATTAGTAACCTGAAGCCGCCAACATTCTTGCGCGATCGCCCAATCTTCCTGGGTATGAATCACCAGGACACGCACCCTGGAGCTGGAAGTGGCAATGTCCACATCGACTGGATGACCGGCGTTTTTCTCGGGGTCAATGTCTATGCCCAGGAAATCAAACGCCTGGCAAGCGGCTTCTCGCACTAGAGGAACGTTCTCGCCGACTCCCGCCGTGAAGACGATCGCGTCTAACCGATCCAAACTGACCCGCATTGCTCCTATAGCCGCTTGCAGATGGTGAATATACATCTCCAGTGCCAGCTTTGCCTGTGAGTTGCCCTGCTCAACGGCAGCCAGAATTTGCCGCATGTCGCTGCCAACGCCAGAAATTCCTTGCAACCCAGAGGCTTTATTCAACAAGTTGTCTAGCTGATCGGCGGTGTAACCCTTCTCGCGCATCAGGTAAATCAAAATGCCCGGATCGACAGAACCAGAGCGGCTGCCCATCATCAAACCATCCAGCGGCGTGAAGCCCATTGTGGTGTCTACGCTATAGCCATCACGAATCGCGGCTAAGGATGCTCCATTGCCCAGGTGACAGGTAATCAAGCGTAGTTCTTTCAGGTCACGACTCAAAAGTTGAGCCGCTCGGTGAGCACAGTATTGGTGGCTGATGCCGTGAAATCCATACCGGCGAATGCCATTTTCCAACCACTCATAAGGACCCGGGTAAACGTAGACGGAGGGTGGCAAGTGGGCATGAAAAGCCGTGTCAAATACGGCAACTTGGGGAATGTTGGGTGCCAGAATCTGCTCAATGATTTCGATGCCTTCCAGGTTAATGGGGTTATGAACGGGCGCGAAGCAGGCAAGGCAGGCGATCGCGTCCTTCACTGCTGGTGTTACCCGCACACTCTCCCGATACTCCTCACCCCCATGCACCACCCGATGCCCAACCATCTGAATCTCGCTGGCATCCTGCAAAACCTGGGTTGTCCCTTGCCACAACGTGTTGAGCAGATGGGACATGACCTCTGCCCTGGAAGTCACTGGAATCGATTCTTTCACCACTGTTCCATGCGCTGTCACCTTCACTGCAGCAACATCGGGCTGATCAGTCCAGTCGATTGCGCCTTCCCAGAGGGGCGCTGGCGGATGTTCCGGTAGCTGACTCTCCGGCAACTCGTAGAGACAGCTCTTTTGACTGCTGGAACCGGCATTGAGCACCAAGATTTTCATGACGTAAGGTTGGATAATCTATCAGGACTTACGCAAACCTCGGAGTTTTAACCAGGAATCAAACATCATGACCAGTATAGTTGCTTAAAACTCCGAGGTTTTGGTCAAAATGCGTGCAGGTTTTGCCAAAGGTCTCGCGAAGATCTCCAGATTGTCTACCAGACTTGCCCCTACAGAGATCGTTCATCACCAGAAAACTGACAGGTGGAATTTTTGCTCTATTGGGAGACTTAAAAACTGTCCGGATGCTGCACAGCCGCCGCTGAAAAATAACGGTACGCGAAGCTTCTGTCTTTAAAAGCAAAACGCCCTGGCATTGCCAGAGCGTCAAAACAGTAACCACTCTCTACTCTCTACTACCACTCGGCTGATCTTGATTCCGCAAATCCACAAACTAATTCGCGGCGACCAACCGGGGGGCATAGAAAATTGCTGTGCTGACGTTCTGAGGGCTAGAAGCGTAAACGGTTCGGTTCCTATCCAATGCTTTCAACCCAGACGCCATGAAATTGACCCATTTGTTGTTTGCTGCCTCAATTTTGCTGGTTAGCCCGATTCCAACGGTTAGTGCGCCGGTTCGGATGACCTATGGCTCGCGATCGCCGGTCGGTTCTGGCGACAGCGTTTACCGGTTAGCGAATCCAGCGGTGGTGACTGTGTTCGCAGGCCGAGAGATTGGCTCAGGCAGCATTGTCAGCCCGAATGGGCTGGTGATTACCAATAATCATGTGGTGCGGGGTGCTCGACAAATCTTTGTCAAAACGGCTGCCGGAAAACGCTATCCAGGGCAGGTAATTTCCAGCGATCGCCAGCACGACCTGGCCCTAATTCAACTGCAAACATCCGAACAGTTACCCACTATCCAGATTGCAAGTGGAACTAATATTCGATCCGGAGAGCGTGTGTTTGCGATTGGCAGTCCCTATGGTCGTCCGGGCGTGTTGACTACTGGAACGTTTAATAGTGTGCGGAATAATGGCGATTTGCAATCCAGGGTTGTGCTAGAGCCAGGCAACTCAGGTGGACCCCTGCTTAACGCTCAGGGTGAAATGATTGGAGTGAATAAAGCGATTCTGGAATCGGCGAGAGGCGGAAACACGGGAATTAGCATCGCGACGGGGGCCCAGATTGCCAGATCCTTCATCGAGCGCAGTCGTCCTGGTAGTGTGGCGATCGCCTCTCCCAGGTTTACTCCAGGCACCCAGCAAGAATCCCGACGGAATTTGCCCATGCATGAATCGGCGCAAAATCCCTCTATCTCGCGATTTCCAGATGTCCAATTCCCAAATGCTCGGTTCCCAGATGCTCGATTTCCAAATGGCGTAGTGGTGCCTCAACCCGGTGAATTGGCTCAACAACTGCCCCGACAAGCCGTGCCTATTGATCAGCCGCCGGGAAACTTCTCAGGCGCACCGTTTCCCAGTGGAGCCGTAGTGGTGCCTCAGCCGGGTGAATCAATGCCACAATCCCCCAGGAACCAACCCATTTATGAACCGACAGGCGAGATGCCGAGCAATAATTTCCCGGCTTCCCGCTATCCCACCCCCTTTTCTGGTAATGCTCCAAACAATTTTCCAGTTACGTCTCAACCTCCATCCGCTTCCGGTGTTCGGCTGGGGGTGATTTTAGACACCCGTACCCTGGTGATTCAACAGGTAGAAATGGGTTCAGCGGGTGCAAATGGCGGATTACAAGTGGGCGATCGCTTGATTGGGGTAAATGGCAATCAACTGCAGGGGTTTGATGATTTGATGGCATTCATGCGCCAATCTCCCAGCGTTGCAGAATTTGTGATTAGCCGCAACGGGCGATCGCAAACGGTTGGTATTCGGTTTTAGGAGAACGAATCGTGATCGCCTTTACTGACTGCTTACTGAATGCTTTGCCCGTGCAAATTTTTATTTCCCTCCTCCTGTCCCTTATCCTTTAAGGAGATTTCCAGGAGAGAAACTAAGAACATTATCTTGCTGTAGATAGTATGAAACTCTCAGCACTACATGAGAGTTTTTTTGCTGCTGTAGTATCTTAAAGTCTTGATGAATTAGAAGCGGAGGTCTGTTAAGAGCCTCCTGAATTTCTTGGATGAATTTTGTGCGGATTATAGACATCTTTGAGAATCAATAGACAAGTAGAAGTAAGTTACAAATATAACTGAGATGCTTGTTCGCCCGTAAAAAGCTTTCAAGCGATCGCGCATTTTAATTGGTAAGAAAGCGTTTAAGCTGAAATTACGTTCGTGCCTGACGCTGAGTAACAGTATGAGACTTCAGAGGTTGAGATGGGTTCATTTCCTTTCTATCGCTGCATTGTGTGCATTGGCGATCGCGTTAACCAACTGCACGGCAAATAACCAGTCCCCTGCACCGAGTGGAACGACTGCCTCGCCTGCACCTGTGGGAGCATTGGTCTATGGGTCGGGTGGACAGCCCGTGAATTTGGAGCCGGGTAACATCACCGATGGCAACTCGGTGGTGGTGCAGGAGCAAATCTACAACCGCCTGATGGAGTTCAAACCGCGAACCACAGACCTGGAACCCGCCCTAGCGACGGAATGGAACGCCACACCGGATGGCAAAACCTGGACATTCAAACTCCGGCAGGGCGTCAAATTTCACGACGGCACCCGATTTGATGCTGAAGCTGTGAAGTTCAATGTGGAACGTTGGTGGGATCCAAATCATCCCAATGGCTATCGCAATGCTGGCAAAATCTATGAAATCTGGCAGCAGATATTTGGCGGCTTCAAAGGCGATCCAAATTCCGTCCTGCAAACTGTGGTGGTTGTGGATCCCGACACGATTCAGTTTGTGCTGAAACAACCGTTTGCGGCATTCCCCAGCGCGATCGCCGCTGGTTTCTTTGGCATTGCCAGTCCCACAGCCATCAAAAAAGCAGGGGGTAGCTATGGGACTCCCGGATCGCTGGCGGTTGGCACGGGAGCGTTTGTGTTCAAAGAATGGCGCACGGGCGATCGCATCGTTTTAGAGAAAAACCCAAATTACTGGCGTTCTGGGTTTCCCAAAACCAATCAGCTGGTGGTTCGCTTCATTACCGATCCGTCCGCGCGGTTGGCCCAACTGCGCTCCGGACAAATTGACTTCACGGTAGATTTGGCACCCGACCAGAAGCAGGAAATTGAAGGCGATGTAAATCTGCAAGTCTCGGCCCGTCCTTCGTTCAACGTTGGCTACCTGGCACTAAATCCCAGCTACAAACCCTTGTCGGATGTGCGGGTGCGGCAAGCGATCGCCCATGCCATCAACCGACCCGCGATCGTCCAGGCGTTTTGGGGCGATCTCGGCAAGCATGATGCTCACTTTCTCCCCGAACCGGTTGCCTGGGCAAACTCTGCCAAACTGGAACCCTATGCCTTTGACCCAGAGAAGGCGAAACAACGGCTCACCGAAGCAGGCTATGCCAACGGCTTTGACCTGGAACTCTGGTATATGCCGGTTTCTCGCCCTTACTTTCCAACCCCGAAACCGATCGCCGAAGCCTTTGCGGCCGACCTGAGCGCGATCGGCATCCGCGTTAGCCTGAAAACAAAAGATTGGGCCGCGTATTTGGCCGATCGCCGGAAGCCCCCTGGTTATCAGTCCTTCATGATGGGGTGGACAGCCGACTACGGTGACCCCGACAGCTTTTACTATCCTCACTATGGTCCTGGCTCAACCAGCGATATTGGCAACTGGAAGAGCGATCGCATGTTTCAACTCCTCAACCAGGCACGGGTGATTCAAGAACAAGCCGGTCGAGCAAAGGTCTATGCTGAAATTGATCAACTCCAACACCAGGAAGTCTTACGCTTGCCGATCGTCCACTCCCAACCCCTGTTAGCTCAGCGCAAAACCGTCAAAGGCTGGGTACCCAGTCCGTTAGGGTCAGAACCCTTTGAATCAGTGAGTAAGGAATGAGAACTGAAGCTACTCAGATAGCTTAATCAACCCACGTTCAGCTCGGAACCTGTAGCTTTCCCTTCAGAAAAACTCCAGGTCTGGACGTGGACAAGGTTTATTTAGGCTTCAAGTTCTCCCGTGAGGCAGAGAAACTAATGTTGAAACCTTTCTAAGCTTTAAGGGAAGACACAAATTTAGATCGACTTAGATCCTTGGCCCTTTAGAAAACTCTTGCAAATGTAAGAGTGATTTCCTGCGTAACAAAAGCTTAGTTGCTTTCGATCTCCCTAGCATTTACAAACCTTCTTCATTGACCGGTTCGCTAGTCCGCGCCATGAAGAAGATACCGGAAAATGCAGCTTTTTTGTAGCCATCAAATCTCTATTTGGTTTCTATTAGGGAGAACGTTCGTAACCAAAGATTGCTTGGTGAGGGTCTTTTTGTGCACTACCCTCCATTTGAAATTGTCGAGACGTTTCGCTGCAGTTTAACAAGGAGATCCGGCTGATGAAGAATGCAAAAAATACTCAAAACCTGCTGATTAAAGCAACGAGCATTTTAGGAGTTGCAGGAGTAAGCCTGCTATTGAGTTTACCTGTACTGGCTCAAGCCAGCAGAGTTGATACTCCCGGTACAGGTGATACTCAGGAACGGTTAGAACCCAACTCAACCAACATGAATCAGAGAACTAACTCTGAAGTGGATCCAAGCAGTTAGACAATTTTGAGGGATCTCTAAGCTCTGAAAATTGAGATCCTGATGTCCTGATTCAAGCCTTTTAACAACCTATTCGCTGCTCCCAATACACAACTTCTGGAGTGC
>JAAUSG010000143.1 GCA_012034055.1 Leptolyngbyaceae cyanobacterium RU_5_1
ACTAATTGCTTTGCACCGCAATCATTCTGATTCTAAACCTCGCCGCAATAGATCCTTGAAAACTCAATCTAGCTCAGGCTTTCCAGCTCATCTTGCACTTTTTTGTCCGTATGTCGGCTCAACCCCTGTTTGCATTGGGTAGGTCAGTATGCGATCGCACGGCTGACCGTAGGAAAGCGGTGCGTTGAGAGGCAGCGGAGCCGACCGCAACAACCAGACAACAGACCATTGCGGCGGATGTAGCGGTACATCAAGGGAGTTGTTGCTGTTGGATAGTTTTGCTTGGAGCGATCGCAGGGAGTAGCAATGAAACAGGAACTCACGTTAAGGCTGTAACCATTTCGGTGAGCAGGTTTCAGGAATCAAATCTTTTTGTGCGATCGCTAACCCTTGCCTCCAAGAATCTTCTCCATCCCCAGAGCACGCCATAAAAAAAGGGCAGCCCGCCCAAGGGCAGACCACCCAGCACCAAAGCAGACTCAAGCCGCCCGACCAACCCAAACCCGACCAGAGGCAACCGAGAACGGACGAGACCCCGGAGCCACAGGCAGCAAACCAGAAAGCACAGAAACCACCGCAGGAGAAGCCCCCCGGAACGAGACCCAAAGCAGACGAGAGGACAGCGAGCAACCCGAAGAGACCACCACGCAGCCACAACGACGCAACCACACACCCAGCAGAACAGCCTCAACAGCGGAAAGCCCCGTCAGGCACCAAACACGACCCGCACGACACCGACCAAAGGCAACCGAACCAGAAAAAGAGAAAAACAACTGAGAAGAAACCACAGCGAAACCTCGCAACGTGAGAACGCTGGGGTATTTCACGCTATTCCATCGCCTTTCGCTTCCGGGCAATAGGGCCAGGCGCAAGGGCGCGGAAACGGAGCGATAGCGACCCAGTCAATAAATGCGTTAGCAACCTCACGCCGCGCTGTTGTATCACCCTTGCGCCGGGTTTTGTAGCGTATACTATCGCCCTCCTTGCGTTGCGATTTCTTAGAAAGCCATTGCCATCGAGTGAGTTTGATGGCGCATCTAGCCTGCTGTTGCCTTATCGCTTTTCACCCTTTACTGATGGCGATCGCTCCTTCATCCAGCTCCCAGCGATAACGTACAAAATCACCAATGAAAAAGCGATCGCTCGATGACAAGCGATCGCTAAATGTTCTTTACGTTGAGAGGCTTCCGTAGAAGCTTCAACTATCTTGATGATCTCATACCGGTCGGGCGATCGCTTTCCATAAAAAGAAAGACCCAGACAGCAAGATGGGTCAGTTGAGTTTAGCTTTTGCCTTGTTAGCAAAGCCCGCTGTCAATTCAATTGTGCATCAGGTGCGATGGGGTAAGCGATCGCTTTTTTGGATCAGAAGGGGTCGCGTTCCCAGGTGACAGTGATTCCCAGTTTGCCGAGGGCACCTTCGACCAGGGATTTGAATTCCTTGGTATAGCCGCCGAATAGATGAATTCTGGGTTTGCGATCGCCCAGATACTCGGTAAACAGCAGCACCTTCGTTCCGTCCTTCCAGGACTTAACGTGTTTCAATTCAATGATGTATTCATCAGTCACCAGATCTACAAACCCGACAGGCGTTTCTACCTCTGTCTCACCGCCCTCTCGCTCCTGAAGCAAGAGTTTGATCATCGATTCATCTTCCAACAGAGCAGTAGCAGTCATAGCCGTGAGTCCTAGTTGTGCAATACATTGCATACATACTTTGAAGTTTACTTGCTTAAAACGGTCTAAGTCGAATGCTCTGGGGGAGAGCTGCCGACGACAGCGAACGCAGTAAATTCGGATTTGGGGAGACATGCTTCCACCAATTTGTTGATGCCACACCCAGCAGTCGGGGCGTTTGATCTATGAAGCTAGTCTTTCCATCAAGGTGTTGATGGTTGCCGCCTGCATAGTGACTAACTTGGTAAGGTCGCTGATATTTGCTGCGTTCTGTTGTGCAGTCCGTTCCTGTTGTTCCGCTACTCTCAGGTGTCCGTTGATTGCCTCAATCTGTCGGTCGATCGCTTGCGTCACCCGTTCAGTATTGCGATCAATTGCCTGAGTCACCCGCTCCGTGTTCCGCTCTATTGCCTGAGTAAGCTTCTCAATATTCTGAGAATTTTGTTTGACTCCGGCATTCATCTGAACGACCTGAATGGTCAAAGCATCTATTGAGGCTGTCACCCTTTGAAGTGCTTCATCGAAGTGTTGAGTCATTGCCTGCATTTGGTCGCGATGAATCGCCGCAAAATCGACCAGGGTTTCTAGGGTCCGTTCAACATACGTTTTAGTCATCGCGATCGCTGTCCTTACGCTTCCTCGTCCTCAACTTCCTTCATCCTACGCAGCTTTCCGCCAACTAGCCGAAATCCCTGCTCATCAATCAGTTCGATCGCTGCCTGAATCAGCATTGAACCCATGTTAGACGACGGACGGCCGTCCTTGTCTGCGAGTTCATCTAAGCGATCCATTGTTTGCTGAGGGAGTGGAATTGGGATTCGGGGTTGCTTACGTGGCAAGTTGCCTATCTCTTCAACGGTTTGCATCTGAATTTTACCAAAATAGACTACTTGTAACATAATAACCGTTTTGGTTTCCAACGGTAGCCAACGGCGACCAATTTGGTATCTTTGAGATGTGCGGTTGAACAACCATCGAACATCTGATGCACAGAAATTGAACAGCGATCGCACATCTGACGAACAGCTAAGACAGTCTTTTGTACAAAAAGGAGCATTGCCTATGAATGCCTACAACACCCAGGAATAGGACTTTGAGGCTGAGGTTTTAGATACCCAAAGTACAGCACCTGAACAGAATCAGCGGGTTGTCAATGTGGATTTTGTACGTGGGAGTGTTCAGCCTGAACAGGTTTCTGTACAGCTCGAACAACCCTCTGAACAGTCCGAACTTAAATACACCGCTCAACAAATCGCCGATCGCTATCCAGGATTAGGAAAAGGCAACAAGCCACTGGGAGAGGCAACCATCAGAACCCGCTGGCATGACTGGATCATCCAGGTCTGCCCTGATGAGTCTCTATTGAAGGATGGCACTCTGTTCACCCAGCTTGCCTCTGATTTGTTTGATCACTTCGTCCGACAGTGCAAACTTGGGAACCTCAAGCCGGATACCTGGGTAGACCAGGCCCGTAAAGAGTTTGCCCCTCGGTTCCGACAATCCTCAACGCTAGCTCTACCTCAACAACTCTCTGATACGGTTGATGCCGCCCGATTGAGAGCCGAGGAACAGGAGACCCAAAACGAGGAACAAAAGAGCGGTTTGCTAGCTATTATCCAGCAATACAAGGGGTTGCAGACCAATCTGAGTGATGAGGAAATCAGGTTGGCGAAACAGCGTGGTGTCAAGAAGGCGATCGCCAAGTTGACGGTGGAACTGGAGGCAGAAACTGAAACAGATGCTCAACTGAGACAGGAGCTGCTCAATCAATGACCGACATTTATCGAGTTGGAGTGCAGAAGGGCAAGCAGGTGATTATCCTGCCCAAAAGTGAAGAGTTCCTGAATCACAAACGCGCGATCGTCACCATCAACCGACTACAGCGGTTGATGCCTACTGTTCACTTAACCCTAGTTAAACAGGAGAAACAAATGCCTGAATACAACGTGGTTGTAACAACCAACGATGCAAATGTGGCACAGGGATTCTTGGATGAGGCTGAAAAGCTCAATGACGACGGCTACGAAGTCAAAGCAGAGGTGTGTACAGATCTCAAGGCTGACCTAAACGCCATTGAGGAAAAAGTAGAACAGATGATTGATGCAGCCAAAAAACGATAAACCGGGGCGATCGCGACCAACGAACAGACCCCGGCTACCCCACAACAATTAATGAGGTAATTCAATTATGGAAGATCCCACACGGCACGAATTAGCAATCTATGAAGCCTCCGCGTGCGGAGAACCAGAAACATCCCCTCACTGCAACAGTAAAGAGGCAGCTTGGGGAGAACTTGAAGAGGACTACGCTCCACAACCAGAGCAAACTGACGTAAAATTTTCAACGATCGAGGAAGTACACGAGTTCTATGATCAAAGGTGCTCAGAGGACATCAAGCTAACTTGAGAGGAACCATGAAACGCTTACAGGTGGGAGATTTGCTTATCGAGTTATTAGACATGGAGCCTGCTTACAGCTCTATGACTGACGCTCAATCTGAAACCTATCGGTTGATGCTGGCACTAGCGTCTATCACTGGAAACAAACCAGTTAATTTTGTGGAGTTTGAAACCTTTCTTGCCCTCCTACAGATCAGCCGTCCTGAGCCTTTTCTCAAACGGTTAGATAATCTACAGGAGTCAGGGAGGCTACGATTTCACTACTGTTTTCAGCTAGTTGCAGCATAGTTACAGTCCTTCTGTAGAAGCGATCGCCCACTTACCGCGATCGCTTTTCTATTTTCATAAATGTAGATACCTAGACTTCCAGGTACCTTGACATCTAGATACCTAAATACATAGACGCTCAGACCTCCAGATAGTACCCTATCCTCATCGAGTGAGACCCACCATGAAAACGTGCTCAGCCATTTCCCTATCAGGAGGGCAGGGGAAAACAACGGTGATCTTTTTCCTGGGACTGCTGCTGGCTCAACGAGGGAAGCGAGTTGTAGCGGTGGACGCCGATCCACAATGCAACCTGACCTTTTACTTGGGGGCTGACGTAGAAGCCAACCAGCCAACCCTATTCGAGGTACTGACCGCCCAGGTGAAACCGGATGATGCCATCTACGAAACGCCCCATGAGAATCTGTTCGTCATCCCTGCTGACCGGGGACTATTCAAGGTCTCTGACTTCCTCGCGTCATCGGGCGCGGGTGCATTCATTCTCAAACTCCGATTGCAGGCGATCGCCAACCTATTTGATTACTGCCTGATTGATGTCCAACCCTCGCGATCGCAAATCTGTCTAACCGCCGTGGGCGCATCTGACTGCATTGTGATTCCAGCAGAAGCGAATGTGAAGGGAACCAATAGCCTCTCTGACACCCTTGGATTCCTGGAAGAACAGCAAGCCCTCACTGCGTTCTCTGGATCTGTTCTAGGGGTGATTCCCTTTCGCGATCGCTGGATTGGCAATACCCAATCCCTCGAATCCCGGCAGAACATTCAGGCGATGACAGAATTTGCTGAGGAGATCCCGATACTGCCCTCGATTCGGGAATCAGAGCAATTCAAACGTGCCATCCGACAGGGAAAGCTGCTCACCGAGTTGGGCTACCCAGACCTGCAATACCCCTTTGAAAAACTGGTGGAGTCCCTAGAAAATGGATGATGCCCTTGAGCGACTGAAAAAACGGCAACGTCCCACCGTTCCCGCCCGTGATCTAACCCTGACCTCTTCACCCCCCGATGTCTTAAAGCCTGAAAGTCTAGATACCCCGATACCCGGATACCAAGAAGCCAAGACTTCTAAATCTCAAAATAAAGAGCAAAGCAGATCGTCTGGAAGTGTAGATACCTCGACATCTAGACACCCAGAAGCCCCACCCCCCGCAGCTAAACCCAAACAGCAATCCACCAAGACTTCTGGAAGTGTAGATACCTCGACATCTAGATACCTCGACATCAATAAACCTGAACCTGTAGAACTCCAGACCAAGCAAACCACTATGCGGTTAGAGACTGAGATTAGCGATCGCCTACAAGACCTGTGCCGGAAACACAACGTCAGCCGTGAGGTGCTGATCGAAGCGCTACTGGTTAACTTTGACAGCAACCCCCAGATTCAGGATGCCGTGCTGACAGAAGCAGAAGAACGCCACCAACGACGGTTGGCCATTTCCAACCGCAAGCGGGCTAAATCCATGAGTGAGAAATACGGGCTGTAGTTACCTCGCCAACCGAGCTAACCGACTTTCCAACGCACTCACCCTAGCAGTGAGTCCCTTCACCGTATTCAAATCAGTTCCATGCAGCTCACGGTAAATGAGAGCATACAACCACTCAGCGCGACTCTGCCCCATATCCTCCGCGATCGCGTCAATTTGGTTCAGCTCATCGTGATCCACTCGACAGCCAACCGTGATTCGTTGTTTTGCCATATCAACACGGGTAACTCAATAGGATAAGGATTCCCACGATTTTCTAAACTTAACTCGTTTCAATCGTTAACCGATAAAACAAACTTATGAATTGACGTAGCAATCGGGGTTTCAGCCGTTTTGCTGCCGTTTCGATTGATAAGTTTCTCCTAACTGTTGATCGGCTATTTCCGTGAGCCTGATAAATTCGGTATTCTTGACTTGGTATTCCAACAAATTACCAAGTGGACTCTGATGCCCAAGGTTGATCGAAATGGACAAGCATTAGTGCTGACTCCCACCCAGCTCGATGAGCTGTGGACCGAGTTGAAGCACCCCCATCGCCTGATCACCCAAATCTGCTATTACACCGCTGCACGAGTAGGGGAGGTTTGTTCCCTGCAAGCCCAAGATGTGATTGGCAGCGAAATCATTTACCGGGCACGGAATACCAAAACCGATACGACTCGCACGATCGCGATCGCGCGCCCATTGGCGCAGATCCTGACATCAACCTCACTGCCGACTACTGGCTATCTATTCCCAGGAAAGTACAAAGGTTCTATCACCACGCAATCGGTTGATTTAGCGCTCAGGCAGGCGTGTGATTACCTGGGGTTCAAAGGTGTCAGCACTCACAGCTTCCGGCGATCGCTGCTCACCCATCTCTACCGAGCTGGCCATTCACTGCGCACGTTGCAGCAAATCTCTGGACATTCAGACATTGGCAATTTGGCTCGGTATTTGGACTGCGATCGTGATGAAGCAACGAAGGCTCTGATGAGTTTTTGGAACCAATGAAAAATTATGCCGAATTTTTATATTTCCTTGGTCAAAATTCTACTCTGTCTAAAGTCAAGAACACAAATGCCGATCTCCCTCATTGACCTGCGGATTTGTCGTGAGGTAATCGCGCTCCCAGGCACAAGCCTGAGTCAATAACGAATCGAGGTTCAACGGTAGTTGCCAATTCCACAGGATGGCGGTTTTGTCCTTGCTCGCGGTGGCGATAGTTTGACCATCAGGACTAAAGGTAACGTCCCACACTACATCACTGTGGGCTTTCAGATCTTTCAGAAAGGTGCCGTCGCGATTCCAAAGCTTAACCGTATGATCATCACTCGCTGTTGCAATGTATTGACTATCAGGACTGAACGCAACCCCATTCACAGCTTCTGTATGTCCTTGCAAGGTAGTTAAGAACGTGCCATCAGGGGCCCAAAGTTTGACGGTATGATCGTTGCTGGCCGTTGCAATCAGAGAGCCATCGGGGCTAAAAGCTACTCCTTTGACGGCATCGGTATGCCCTTTCAGGGTGTGAATCAGAAGACCATCGAGGTTAATCAGTTTTACGGTGTGATCGTCACTCGCAATCGCTATCCGTTCGCTATCAGGACTAAATACAACGGCATGAATCTCATCAGTATCGGCTTTCAGATTTTTCAGGAAGGTACCATTAGACTTCCAGAGTTTGATGGTGCGATCGTCGCTAGTGACAATCAAGTGTCCATTGGGGCTGAAGGAGATCGATCGCACTTCTCCAGTATGTCCCTTCAAATCCTTCAAGAAGGTGCCATCTCGTCGCCACAGTTTCGCGATCGCTTCACCACTGGCAGTCGCGATCATGTTGCCGTTCGGGCTGTACGCCACAGCATAGATCTGATCGTAATGACGGTGATCCCCTTTGAGTTCAGTTTGCAACATCCCCTGGCGTGTCCAGAGTTTGACGGTTTGATCTTGACTCGCCGTAGCGATCTGTTGACTATCCGGGCTAAATGCCACGCTATAAACTGCACTGCCATGACCCTCTAGTGCTTTCACGGGGCGATCGCTCAGGTTCCACAGCTTGATCGTTTTGTCCTGACTGGCAGTGGCAATGCCTCGGTTATCTGGGCTAAATGCCACCGCACGCACTCCATCGCCGTGCCCGACAAAGCTCGTGACCAGGGTGCCATCGGTTCGCCACAGTTTCACGGTGCGATCTTGACTAGCGGTAGCAATGAATAGTTCATGATCAGGCGTTGCAATACCGGGTTTAGTTCCGAGCAAGGGACTGTGGCTAAAGCTGATGCTCCAAACGACATCGCTGTGTCCAGTGACGGTTGTTAAGGGTACGCTTTTGGGCGTGACGTGTTTGTTCCAAAGTCTAACCGTGTGGTCTGAACTGGCCGTTGCAATTAGCTGACCATCGGGACTGAAGGCGATCGCATTCGTTGAGCCCTGATGAGCAGTTTGGTGTTGCTGGATCAGGGTACCGTTCTGCCAGAGATTCAAATCCCCTTCCCATCCACCCGATGCGATCGTTTGCCCATCGGGGCTAAAGGCCACCGCCATTTGCACCCCAATCTTACCCGTCAGGGTTTTCTGCAAATGCCCTGCTCTTGTCCAGAGTTGTACCACACCTTGCTCATGCAAACTATCGCCATAGGCTGCCACAAGAACCTGACCGTCTGGGCTGAACATGATGCCATTCACAAAGCCGTGGTTACTGTTCAAGGTCTGCAACCAGGTGCCATTGGCTTGCCAGAGATTGATCGTGCCATCTTTGCTCCCCGTGGCGAGAAGTTGACCACTCGGGGCTAAAGGGCGATCGCATTTACCCCTCGTGGTATGCCTTGTCAAAGTCTTGAGCAATCTACCGTTGGCTTGCCAGAGTCTGACCGTATTGTCCTCACTGCCCGTGGCGATCGTCTGACCATCGGGACTAAAGACCACCGCATTCACCCCGGACTGATGCCCTGCCAAGCGGTTAGATTCCTGAATTCGGGACAGCAGATGATTCAAGGCTTGACTTACAAGCGGCTCAGTTGCAGTCGGAATGAACCCCAACTGCTTCAACGTTTGGCCTGCCCGAATCGCATCTTGCAGGGCTTCCAACTCATGATTCGTAGTAAAGGTGGCTTCAGAGGAGGCGCTGAGGACTTGAATCTCCCCAATTACGGAATTCCGCCATTGCCCCAGGGTAATCCCAGTCAGAGCCAAGGCTCCTACTAAGCCAGTGATTAGTCCTAAGAGGGTTAATTGGCGACGGCGCTGGAGTTTTTGTAGTTCGCGATCGCGCAACGCCAATGACTGTTGAATGAAATCTAAATCTCCCGAACTCAGATCGATCGCGCGGTTTTGTTCCCAGTCAACGGCATCCGTCAGGGACTTACCGTGCAGCAGTGATCCGTCATCCTGTCCGCTCTGTTGCCATTGCCGTCTCGCCGTCCGCAATTGCTCTTGCCAGCGGCGAAAATCACCATCAGCTTGCATCCACTGGGCTAATCGCTCCCAACTTCTAATCAGCGCTTCATGGACAATTTCCACGGTTTCTGACTGGCTGGATTCATGGCGATTCGTTACCACCAATCGAGCATCGGCCAATTGCATTACCAGATCCCAGTTGGCATCTTGAATTTCGTCGCGTGTGGCCAATCGCCGGGTGGCTTTGGTCTCTTCACCCAATCGCACTAACTGCATAAACAACCGCTGGGCCCGCAGGCGATCGACTGCTGCCAACTGAGCATAGGTGGCTTCCGCGTGGTTAGCTAAGGCAGAAGCGACTCCGCCAATTTCGGTATAAGCCTGATGGGTCAGCCAGCCTTGCTGCTGCTTTGCCCACAGTTGCGTCAGGGCAAATTCCAACAGAGGTAATCCTCCGGGTTGTTCCCACAAGTCGTCGATTAGTCGTTGGGTTAAGCCGTCTTCTAGTTTGACTTGCCGGTGGGCAGCAGGTTGGGCGATCGCCGCTTGTAACTCCTCCCGGTTCATCGGTCCAAGATTCTGCACCGCTCCCTGTAATGCATCACTCCAGGGGCGGTACGACAGAGCATAGCCATAAAAATCGGCTCGCAGAGTCAGTACTAAGGTAAAAGCAGGGGCGGATCGTACCGCCTCCAGTAATTGATCCAGAAACGGCTGCTGGTCAGATTCGGGGGTTTGCGTGTAAAGTTCCTCGAATTGATCGACAATCAACATCAGGCGGGTCGGTGGACCGCTACGCCACATTGATGGGACATCAGGCAGTGAGGAAGAATGGCCAGACAGAATCTGGGCAATGGTTTCGCAGAAAGCCGTTGGGCTGTCACGGAGTGCGATCGCAAGTTCGAGTTCGGCAAGGCGGCGATCGATCTCGGTGGAGCGTGGGCGGTGCGCCGTAGGCTGAGCAAGCAGGTGAGGTAAGAGCGCGACAGCGAGCGCCTCAAAAGGGTCGTTACCCGGACGAAACGAGAGGATGTGCCAGGGTCGGGGGGCATCCTGGCGCAATTGGGGAACGAGTCCAGCGAACACAACGGACGATTTACCACTACCAGAGGGGCCAATCACAGCGACCAGGGAATGATGATTGACGGCAGCGACTAACGTCTGAATGACCCGTTCTCGCCCAAAGAACAGAGGTGCATCGTCTTCCTGGAAGGCAAACAGTCCACGATAAGGGCAGGGCAACACCCCCCCTAACTGCACCCAGGTCGGGGCTTCTACGGCGGGATTTTGGCAAATGATCGGTAACCATGAGGCTCCCGGAAAGTCATCCTCCAGTCCTTGTAATTGCCGACGGGCTTGTTGGACGGACAGATAGAGCGATAAGCGTTCTACGGCAAAGGCTTGCAGAAACTGCTGAAAAAAGGTCTGTGCGACGCGATTGGGCACAGGTTCCCGCATGACGATCACAACCGGAATATTGAATTTCTCCAATGCTGCCGCCAACCCCAGCCCATCACAGGAATTGAAAATGGCAAGCTTTAAGCCGCGATCGATCGCGGCTTTCAATGCTTCTCCAAGTTGTTCCAGGGTGAGACTATTGTGGGTCGGATGGTCATTCAGATAGAGTCGTCCGGTTTCACCCTCGGTTTGGCTATGTCCGGCAAAAAAGAGCATGTCCCAGCCAGCAGCATCCCACAATTGGGTATTCAATTCTTGGCGCGCAGGCTGCACCAGAAACACAGTTTCGGCATCGGGTAAGTCCTCCAGAAATTGGCGTTCGGCGTTGAGATCGATGCCTTGGCTACTGCCCAGAATCGCCAAAATTCTGACATGCTTTCTGGGGGCTTTGGCGGCTATCGGGTTCCGCCGCTTATACTCCGGTTGACTCAGCGCTAGTTCAGCGTTGGGATAGTCGTCATAGAATTCGCAGCGCTGCCAGGGTAACCGTCGCATCAAGTCATCGGTGGTTTCCAGGATTACACGCACTTCTGTGCTGGGGTCGAGGCGCGATCGCAGGTGCCGACTAATTTTGAAAATGCCTTCTGATTGGAGATAGCGGTTCAAGCTGGCTTGTAACTGTTGACAAATCTCCTCAAAACTGACTTGCGAAACATGAGTAATACCGCTTTGATCAATGTCCAGGTGATCATCTGTAGCATCCATTTCGGCAACTGAGCCGGAGATCCGAGCAAGCTGGGTAACGGAAGCTGAGCGCACCAGAATCCGCTGGCGATCGCAGAGACTTTGATAAATCGCCTGCCAATGTCGATACAGATCGGCTAGATGGGGGGCTGGAGGAGCACTGCCGGTAAATTGCTCTGGTAACCGATGGCCCGATTCCCAGAGTTGCACCGTCACGCGCGGAAAACCTTGGGACAGATCTCCACTTCCTAAATGGATCACAACTAATTTGTGCATGTAACTTGTGCTTGGGGCTAAGGGAACAAGAACATGATTGAGAATTACTTGATCATTAATCGGGAATTGTCGATAAAACCACTCGAATCAGGGATATCGTTGAAAAACCGAGGTTGGTTTAGTCAAGATTGCAAAGAAACTTTCTTTCTCGTGGTTGATCCCTGACTAAAAGTATGGCTAACTACAGATCCAATGCCAATACAGGAAAGTTCAGGGAAGTTCAGGAAGACTCAAAACATTCGCTTAGATTTGCGGAGTCTCAAGGAATCAAGATTTACGGAGAAGTTGAGGCTAGATAAACGATTGAGTTTAAAACTCAAAGGCTTCTGTAATCCGCTGATCACCTAAACTAATTTCTACACTAAAACGTTTTCCAACTTCGCCCTTAAATGGCTTGAGTTGGATGTAGTTATCCTGACTTCGGGCAATCACTTCTTGCAACAATTTACCCGCTTTAGAGTGCAACGTGAGTTTGAGGTCAGGCAGTAAATAGCGTTTCCCGCCCGTGGGATGTAACTGAATTAAGACCGTGAATTGGGTAGGCGGATTAGGGGTGATTGTCACCAGCAACGCTACAGTTTCTGCCCCGACTTGCATCCCTACGTCAATCAGCCTGCCTCTTTTTGCACCTACGTTTGGATTACGTAGACTCAGAGCTACCTGGCTTTCGGGATGGATCAGGTGATCGCAGGTCAGCCAGCCGTCATCAAAGACATCGCGTAACCATTGGCTCAAGCGAGTTCTGGTTGATTGGAGCGATCGTTGCCAGGGTTCTGTTGCCGCTAAGGGAGATGTCACCAGAGATGGAGCTGCGGTTGCTGCGGAGCTGCGCGTTGCGCTAATTGCCGGTAGAAATTGAACATAAAACAGCAGATGATTGATCTCCGGATCGAATAAATCCAGCGGTAGTTGATAATAACCCTGCGATGAAGATGACCAATTGATCTGACTGCAATAATTCACAAGTTGATCGTGACGTAAAATACCCCGAATGATCAATTGCGCTTGTTCTTCTAAAACCTCCAGCACTACATAGAAATCCACTACCAAATCAGTTTGCTCAACCACGCGCTGTGAAATAGTGACGATTTCATCCAACACATGCTCAGTGGCAATTAGACAAAGTTTGAAGTCATCGACGTTGAGATAGCAGGCAGACTCTGTGACATCAGGATGGCAATGAATGGTGCGATCGTCCAACCGATCACCCAGCCATTGTTCTAAACCCAATAGTGCCAATGTATTCAAATAGGTTTGCCAACGCCGGTTTTCATCGGTTACTGGCTGACTCAGGGTTTGGGCGTGATCGTACTGTTCCGGTTCCAACCCAATCACGTCTGGTAGAACCAGTCTCACATCCGGCCAGCTTGTTTGGGAATTCATCATCACATTTCTCCTTATGCACTCGGGTAAAATATAGGTTGAGAGATTGGGCATAGGGGCTAGTCATCGACCGGTTCTTCCCAGCTTTCAGCTCTGCCACGGCAGACTGGAAAATTTCTGCGTCTACAAACCCTTCAACCTGTTCAATTAAGGTTTTGAGATAGTCCGGTTCTGGCGGCACGGTGGCAAGTCCCTTAGACTGGGCTTTAGTTAACAGTTGCTCTAGCAGCAGTTGTACTGTCCGAGTCCGCACTTGGCTGAGTATCTCACCAGGATTCAACACTCGACGGGCTTGATCAGAACTCGTCATGCCTAATTGGGAGGCAATTTCCTTGAGGGATAAGCCTTGACCGTAATACTGTTGCAACCCGGACAGGAATTTTGGGGCGTAGAGGGCGTATTGTTTGCTTTGGGTTAATTTGGCAAGGTGTGCCTGCATGGACTGGTCGATCGCCGTTGTCAGGGTTAACTTGAGTTGTTGATGCAAGAAATCCAACCATTCTTGCTGTTCCAGATCCGATTCATTGATTGATACTGCTGGCAAGTCTGGTCTGGGGGTATAACTGCCCGTTTCTGGATCGTGGACTTCTAAGGATTCTCGGGATTGCCAGAGGTCATACTGCCGCAGTTGGATGGCGACCTGTTTGAGCGCTTGCAGTAATTCTAGGGCAGACGGGTAGAGGACGGCTCGTTCCTGCAACCGCGCTAACATTTCGGCTAATTGCGTCGGATTGGGGTCAGGACATTTTTGAGATCTGCGGGGTTGTTGGAGGCGATCGCGGCGATAGACGGGGTTGAGCCGACATACGGACAAAAAAGTGCAAGATGAGCTGGAAAGCCTGAGCTAGATTGAGTTTTCAAGGATCTATTGCGGCGAGGTTTAGAATCAGAATGATTGCGGTGCAAAGCAATTAGTC
>JAAUSG010000013.1 GCA_012034055.1 Leptolyngbyaceae cyanobacterium RU_5_1
TTAGGAGATTTCCAGGAAAGAAACTACCAAAAAATCCTGGTAAAGACGAACGGCCGTTCGTTCCTCCAGGGGTAAAATCTTTCTCAGAAATCGCCTTAGCACGATCAACATTCACCTCAATACGAAATCTTCCAGTATTGTCTCCTGGTTGATTATCATTGACTGCAAATTCTAAAACCCCAGATGTTCGGGCTACAAATTCCCTTGCCTGACCAATGGGAAACCATCCATCCAAATTCTGCATTCCAGATTGCTTAATTCTTCCTATGAGTTGCCCATGTGGAATATTTGCGAAAAAATTATAGTTTCGCCTAAACGAGATACCATGAGGTCCCCCTGATCCTGCAAAAGCTCCAAATCTCACGGTTCCACTTGCTTGAACTTTAATTGTGTCCCCAAGATTAACTGATATTGTTGTGGTGATACGACTATTTGTGTAAAAAACAGTACTCCCATTTTCTCCAGTAATACCAGTTTCGGGTAACTCTGTTAGGTTATAACAAAGTTTCCACTTGTTATTCTCTTTGATTAATCGTAACCAATCACGTCCAAAAGTGCTAAACCTCCTATATGGAAGGACTAGAGTTTGTCCGTTAAGCGAACTCACTATAACGTTTCCTGTGATTGCTACCACAGCTAGATCTGATCGTTCATTTAGATACTTGGTTTCATAGTAAAGCTGCGACATATTTATAGAATGAATTCTGGAAGAAATTTGTAAGTAAGCATTTAGGAGAGCCATATTTCGACCATTTGGATCCATGAGACGATTAAGCTTTTGTGCCGCAGTCTTTTCTGCCGAGCAATAATATTTGTCGAGTGAGTTGAAATCGCGATTTTGAATAGCTTGATGAAACTTTGCAACCACACTTTCAGGACCATCAAGCTGACGAGTTCGATCTACCTGAACCAGTTGTGATTGTGCTGTTTCAGAGGGTATAGCTAGTGAACACGCTACAGATCCCAACATAATGCAACTAGTCAGCGATGCAAAAGAAATCTTACTCATTTGTGCCTCTAGTCCTACAACGCACTTCTACCTTCTAACCTCTACTTGCCAAAGAATCACGAAAGTAGTGAGTTGGCAAAAGTATAATTTCGTCATCAATAAAATGTAACGATAACGGTAACTTTGGTGACTTCGCAAGTAGATCGCAATATTTCAATCGCTCTCTACTGTAAATGTGTTAACCGCTCCTCAAAATCATCTAAGTTTAAAGGTCATTTCAAGTTCATCCTTGACTTTTTTCAACAACCTCATGTCACCCAGATCGGGAGTTTCTAAAGCTGAATGGGCAGCCTCATTCCTGGCAGCTCTGATTTTATCCAGTGATTTAGCCAAATCGGTTGGTATCATCCCCTTGCTCTTCAAAAACTCAATGTTTTCAGAAACCTTAGAGCTTACTTTTGAAGGATCAACCTCTTGCACAACCAGGGTAAGCGCATGTAGATTTTCAGGGGATTCCCTAGCCTCAGCATAGAATCCAGAATCTTTACACCGACGATAAATGACAAATTCACTTTGACATAAAGGTACACTAATTCGATCCGTAAAAAATTAAATCAATTCGGATTTGCAACTTTGCTGAAAATGAACACAAAAAATGACTCGACTTACTATGAAAAACGTTTTAGTAACTAAATCAAAAACTCTTTTTTCCAAAGACTTTAAAGAAGAGAATCAACGCCGTGCATAATGGCACCGGAATCCCGGTCAACAGTGCTATTATTGCTGTTTTACTTAACGCTATCTCCATACTGATTTTTTGGATTAAGAACGTTATGATGGAAAGCATTATAACGGAGAAAACAATTAATCCAAATGTGGGAACCGCTAAAATAAAAACCATAATGTCAACGATGATAGCTAGAGTCGAAACAGTCGGATGCAATCCCAAGGAAACCCCCAAAAATCCTGATGCTTCTCGATGGTTTTTGGGAGTATTAATATTAGGGTCTGTGATCACAGCTTCTGTCGTTCTTGTCAATTCTTGATCAGGAAAATAGCTATGCATTGGCTTCCAGTCATCTAACTGGGAGTTTGTGGTTAAATCATCAAAAGTAAAGTTTCCCAGCTTTACACTGTCAAGTAGCTTATCTTTTGAGTAGGGTTCGAACTTTTGCCCGTTCTTCATAACCACAAATGTTTGCGGACTTTGCTGTATCGAATCCATTATCTTCGCTCTTCTCCTTGAATAAACTGAACAAATCCTAACTTCACGTAAAAGAGAACTTGGAAGCCTTAGCGGTGCAAAAAACTCAGGTGAGTCTTACATGAGACAGAATGCTTTCCAAAAATGACCTCTCAAACCACCTAAATGCGTGGAATCAAGGTTGGATTTACACCGGATAACGGCAGAAGCCGTTTTCACGGGAATCCTTTCCCAGTAATACTTTCAGAAGTTTTCTGCACCACTAAGCGGTGGTCTAACTGACTTGCTGCTGATGCAGGGGATGGAACAGGGGTTCCACGGTTTTCTGAGACCCTAATGCCTCGAAGACCAGCATGACAATGCGATCGATTTCCTCCGCCGTCATATTGGCAGACAGCGGTAACCGGAGGATGCGATCGCTCATATCGTCCGTCACACTTAGCTCACCAAATGTGCGAGCAAATTTCTGTCCGGCTGGAGCACTGTGTAAGGGTACATAGTGGAACGTTGCTTGAATCCCATTTGCCTTAAGATGGCTCAACATTGCCATGCGGGTTTCTAAGCTATCCAACAGCAGGTAGTAGATATGAGCGTTGTGCTGACAATGGTCAGGAACGATCGGGCGGCGGACAGTTTGCTGCAGTTCCAGTTCGGCAAAGGCGGAATGGTAGCGTGCCCAGAATTGCAGCCGTTGCTGTGTAATCAACTGTCCGTCCTCCAACTGCGCCCACAAAAAGGCGGCGGTTAGCTCACTTGGCAAGAAGGAGGAACCCACATCGACCCAGGTGTATTTATCCACCTCTCCGCGGAAAAACTGGCTACGGTTTGTGCCCTTTTCCCAAATAATTTCGGCTCGTTCGACCAGCTCAGGATCGTTAATCACCAGTGCGCCGCCTTCCCCAGAAACGATGTTTTTGGTGGCGTGAAAGCTAAAGGCTGCCAGATTTCCCAGGCTGCCCAATGGTTTCCCTTTATAGGATGAAAACATCCCCTGAGCCGCGTCTTCAATCACCAGTAGCCCGTGGCGTTCAGCGATCGCACGAATCTCGTCTACCTCACAGCTGATGCCTGCATAATGCACAGGTGCGATCGCCTTGGTTTTAGCGGTAATCGCGGCTTCCACTTTTGACTCATCCAGGTTGAGGGTATCTGGACGAATATCGACAAACACGGGTATCCCACCGCGCAAGACAACCGCATTCGCCGTTGAGACGAAGGTGTAGGACGGCATAATCACCTCGTCACCAGGTTGAATATCGGCCAAAATGGCTGCCATTTCCAACGCAGCGGTACAGGAATTGGTTAGCAACACTTTCCGGCTGCCAAAGTGATCGTTCAACCAGGTTTGGCAGCGTTTGGTGAACGCTGCATCTCCAGCGATCGCACCCGTTGCGATCGCTTGTTGCAAGTACTCAAGCTCTTTACCAGTCGTATGGAGTCTTGAAAAAGGAACGCTAGTATTGGTCATTGTGTTTGAATCAATTGGTAAGTTGTTTGTGTACTCCAATCCAGGTGCAGCTCGTGCAACCGTAGTAGAACGACTAGATGCAACACTCCTGCAATAGACTTCTAAAATCCTGACTAGTGCAAGAAGTCAGAAGTACGAAGTCAGAAACGATTACGAGATAAGCTCTTCACTGACTTTTAACTGGCTAGTTATTTCTGCCTTGGTCTACTAGGGCCTAAAGTTTAGGTACAGCATCCATATTTCACTTGTCATAGTTTTGTTGATCCTCTGCCTAGGATATATCTGGAATCAGCATCAGCAATCTTTTCTACAGATCCTTTGCTGTAACTTTATGACCGCAGCCAACAGCAATTGAATTGCTACAGCCACGAACTCAAACTGGCAATCCCCTAGTCTGTCTGATCGCTTAACAGTTTTTGGCTTTGCTCAACCCCTAGATCCCCACAGAGAGTGTGTAAATTCTTCATAAAACTCTTTCCAACCTTGGATACGGCGACAGAACTTACAGCCATTTTCATTTGCATTAACCACACCCCACACCCTACACCCCACACCCCAACTCACAGGTTATGGCTTACTGATCTGAGAATCGCTGTAATTGGTTACTACGTTTAGTCACGATGCTTAACTCTGGGTTAAAACCTCCGAGGTTTGTATAAGCTCCAGGCAACAGTCAGTAATTATCCGATTCACAGAAAAAGATTTTTGATATGCATATTTCGTTGCTTTTTCGTGGCTGTTGTTACAAGACTTTGTGATTTCGCACGCTAGAGTGTAGTCAGGATTTCATCTAAACCCATTATTGACAAACTTATCTATGGCTCTATTAAGACAGGTTGAGATAGTCCCGTTGTCTTCGATTAAGGGAGGAATGACAGAGTTCTACACTCCCCAATCAAGTCACGAAACCGTGCTGGTTCAAGTTCCGGCGGGAGCTGTAGACGAGTTGTTTGTGCATCACTTTCAAACCGATCAACTGCTGGTCGTTCGCGGCAGCTTTGTCCTGGTTGTGCTGCAAAACCGACGCTACCAGTACATTCCATTGAGTGAACACAAGCCCCAGGTTGTGAGAATTCCACCCGGCATTCCTCATAGTGCAATTAACTTGAATCAGCAGCATTGTGTATTAGTCAATGCTGTACTGCGCCACGGCCCCCCGCATGAGCGAGATTATCGTCCGCTGAGGCGACCTTTTCCCTACGATGTGGCGATCGCTGAAGCGGCATTACAAACCCTGGCGCTCACAGAAAGTACCTGAGTTGTGCTTACAAACTTCTCAGTCCTCCTTCTCAGTCCTCAGTATTGGTTAACCTAAAGGTTGATGAACGTCCGTTGAGGTCTACGGATCGGTTTGCTGGCACGCGACGTTGACGCGGAGCGGATTTGAACCCTGGGAGGTTCACAACTTTTAGATTCACATGACATACTCTAGACATGGATGTGCTGATGGCTTTTTCTCCATGCCTCTGACAATCTTGGTAGCTGATGATGATTTAGGAACGCGCTTGTCCATCGGCGACTATCTGGAGGCGACTGGTTACTCGGTCGTTACCGCTGAGAACGGACAGGAGGCAATGAAACTTGTCGATGAGCATCAACCGCACCTGATTGTTACCGATGTGACAATGCCTCAAATGGATGGTTACGAGTTTGTACGCAAGGTGCGTCAGCGACCGGCCTTACGTCTACTGCCCGTTGTATTTTTGACAGCTCGTACAGAAACCCACGAACGGATTCGTGGCTATCAGTTGGGTTGCGATGTGTATCTGCCAAAGCCCTTTGAGCTGCAAGAGTTAGGGGTTATTGTCCGTAATCTGCTCGAACGCTTACAGATGATCGAACTGGAGTGGCGATCGCGAACCACTCCTCAAGGCAACCCGTCTACCGTGACTGGTCCGACAACCGTTACTACCGCTGACGTAGCACTAGGGTTGACTCAGCGGGAACAGGAAGTTCTTAACCTCTTGTCTGAAGGACTTTCAAATGTCCATATTGGCGATCGCTTACATCTCAGTCCACGCACCATTGAAAAATACGTCAGCAGTTTACTCAGCAAAACCGATACTAGCAATCGAGCCGAATTAGTTCGGTTTGCAGTAGACCATCATCTGGTGTAGGGGAAAGTGGGAGGTGCAAAGTGCGAAATTACTCGTTACCAAACCGGAGTTGGGTAACGCCATTCTAGAAGCTGCAGCGTCGAGATCGGATTCGGGAAGGCGATCTTTCACCTTTAACCCCAACACTGCTTGCTGCAATTCTTTCAACGTCATCACGAACCTTGCCCGCTTCCAATTGGATATTGGATTTCCAGATAACTCAACATCACTTCAATTTTATCTGAGTTACCCCAACGCCGCGATCGCCCTTCAACATGGCATGGGCAAGAGCGCGATCGCCCTTCAACAAACTCAGCGATCGCGCTTCACCTAAACAATCCATTAGCTGTTTTCCTACTCTCGAAATCCTGTTGGTCTACCAGGAGTGCTGCCATGACGGCACTGAGCCAGGCTAGCCCAGCACAAATCAGCATCACCACCTGGTAGGTGTCTACAAACGCTAGTTTGATGGCTGTTTCGACGGCGCTGACCTGTTCTGGGGCAATTCCAGTTAGGTCGATCGCCTGACCCAATTGAGTCGCTTCAGCCTGAAGTGCGTTCCGTGCGTCAGTCGATAGGTTGAGATGGGTGGTATGGGTTGCCAAATCTCCCGCAAATACCATCAATGCGACTGAGCCAATAATCGCGATCGCTAAAACCCCGGCTGTACGGGCAACCGCATTATTCACGCCGGATGCGGTTCCGGTATAACCCGTCGGCACCGAAGTCATCACAGCAGCGGTCAGGGGTGCAACGGTAATCGCCATTCCTAGCCCAAACACCAGAATCCCAGGGAAGAAGGTTGTCCAATAGTCGTCTGGGCCGTGAGTGAGACCCACTTGCGCCAGTAGCAGAAACCCTACCCCTGCCAGTGAAGGACCGATGATCAGGGGTGGACGGGAACCGTATCGTTCTGCCAGGTTTCCCATCAATGGCGATAATCCAGCTAACAAGAGTGCAAACGGCATGTCTGCAAATCCGGCGATCGTTTGACTATACCCTTGTGCTCGTACCAGGTTCAAACATAGAAAGAAAATCCCCACGTTCAGCGCCCCGTACAAGAACAAGGTGAGCAGGTTGGTGCCACTGAAGGTGCCGGATTGAAACAGGTGCAGTGGCAGCATCGGGTGGTCGCTGTGGGTTTCAACAATCCCACAAATAACCAGCGCAATTGTACCCACCAGCAAGGTTCCGTAAACGAATGGGTTACCCAAACCGAGGTCAGAGATGGAGATCGCTCCGTAGGTCAACGCGGCTAATCCCAATGTTGCTAGAATTGCACCCGGGTAATCAATGGGCTGAGAAGCGGCTTCATCCCGTTGCTCTGGAACTTTGAAGTGCAGGATCAACAATGCAGACAGTCCAATTGGCAGGTTAATCAGGAAAACGCTACGCCATAACCCAATATCTGCCAGACACCCTCCCAGTACGGGGCCGGCGATCGTCACGATTGTCGTGATGGCTGCCCAGGTGCCGATCGCTCGACTACACCGTTCTGATCCAAACGTGGCGGTGATCAGTGCCAGACTGCCCGGAATCATCAATGCGCCACCCATTCCCTGCACCGCCCGCGCTACCAGCAAAAAATTAGTCGTTGGAGTTAGCCCGCAAGCGAGTGACGCTACGATAAACAGGCAAATCCCAAACATAAACACTTTTTTGCGTCCCAGTTTGTCGCCCAGGGAACCACCCACCAGGATGAGAGCAGCAAGCATGAGCAGGTAGGCGTTGATAATCCACAATAACTGTGCCCCAGTGGCTTGAAGCGCATCTTGTAAAGTGGGCAAAGCAACATTGAGGGCAGAGGCATCAATGAACGCCATGCTGGACGCCAAGGTGGTTGCAAACAAAACCCACCGTTCGGCTTCAGGTAGATGATCAGGGGCGATCGCGTCCTGCTGGACGACCTTGACTATCACAATAGTAAGTTCTCCTATAGTAATTTTCAGTTAAATGCGGTATGTCTTTTGTTGTGAAAGGCGCTAGGAGCCAGGCACTAGGGGGTGGAATGTAGTTCACCTAAATGTAACCGACTCTCAGCGAATATTAGGCGTTGTGGTTCTATCTTCGATTAGAAATAACCTCAGTAGACCGAACATCCACAGTGATCAGATATTCATATCTGCGATCGTGTTTGAGTGAGTTTTCTGTTGCTGGAATAGTGACAAAATTGATGAAAAGTTCTGTTTAGGGGTATACCTATCTAACACTTCATCAATGAGTTTTAGTTTTTCTACATGCTGCTCAATCAGTTCCATCCTTTCTCTATAGTTAGAATTTTGATAACCAAGAACTAAATGGCTAAATCTAAATTCTCTTAATCTCAGTTTGATCAAACCCAATAGTTGTTTAAGGTTTGCTTGCAGACTAATTTCTATAGCACGATTGTGATTGACTGGACTAGCAGCCCTTCTACGTTGCAAGGATTCGCGCTCAAGCGACTGGATTAGCAATGCAGCGGAATAAGCCCGATTAAGCGCTCTTTCTGGTGTTTCAAATAATCGTTGCTTGACAGCATACACATAGGCTTTGCTGCTTGTATGTAAGTCTCCTTTGGAGTTAGCAAAGAAGGTAGAAGCTTTTTTCATGACGAACTAGTCCCACAACCCGTGATCGAACTGGTATTCGCGGATCAAAATGGCATTGTGCATTTCAATCTCAGACAACAGGGAAACTGGAAACTCTGCCGATATATAACGGGGGCGATACCAGCTCTGCTGCTCAAAATGGCTCTTCAACTCAGGTTCATAAAATTTGCGACCGTGGCGAGCATAGATTTCATTCCGCATAATTGTCAGTTCCCGGGCACTGCGACCTTGTAAGTCTGCCTGTGTGAGTCGTCGTTCTCGGGTAGTGGTTGACGATACAGCCGCCTGGATTTTAGATTTTGGATTTTGGATTTTGGGGTGAGGGTGAGTCGTGTGCTTAACAGGCGTGGGAGGCTGAGTGGTATCCTGAGCAGGAAGCTGAGTTGTGCGTTCAGTAGACGTGGGAGAATAAACGGTGTGCTCAGACGTTAGGGTAGCTGGAGCGCTTCTTTCAGGAGGCAATGTTTCTGGAGTACTGGGACGGATCATCCCATGAGTATTGCTGATTTTGTTTAAGGCGCGATCTCGGGGTGTGGCTTCAGTCACCTGGTGGGAAACAGCCTGGTGTTTGGTCGGTTCACCTAAATTAGATTCACCTGAATGACCTGAATTAATTTTGTGAGACTCGATTCTGGGGGTAAGGTTTCTGGTGGACTGAGTCTAGCCGTCAGATTAGGGGTACTGGTTTCTGTGTGGGCGTGGTCAGGATTGACCTCTGTTGAATTCAGGCGTTTACTGCCCTCATTGGCTTGATTTTGAGTTGACAAGAGGAGCCAGGAAGATAGTCCTCCGATCACCAACCCCCCCGTAAATAGCATGGAAGCGGCCACTAAATTGCTGATCGGGCGAGGGATTAGCTGCGGGGATGGTGACGGCGACTCCACCGTGATAATGGACTGAGCGTCCTGGCTGGTGTTTTCTTTGCCAAAGTTCAGGTGAAGAGCTTCCAACAATTGCCACTGGCGATTTGGCTGGCTATGGATTTCCAGTTCAGGAGTCTCGATCGCCTGCCCGGTAATCAAATCAGAACTGTTTGCGGGTATTGATGACTGAGCCTGATAGCGAGTCAGTACATCATCAATGAACTTCAGTTGCTCTAAGATTGGACTAGCTTCACCATTGTTTTCAAAAACATCCTGATTGAAACTTTGAACATCAAGGATGACATGGCTAGCCTTAAACTCCAGTAGTCTTACTTGAATCAGGATCAGGTGCTTTCTGGATATCAGTTGAAAGTAGCTTGATACGCCATCACTGTAGTTTGAAATTGAAGTCACCGGATTTCCGGCGAAATGCTCATCTTCAATCTTCTTAAGCAGGAGTGCAGCATCATAGGCATGAGTCAAGGCTCGTTCAGGCGTGTCTAGCAGCCATTCTTTTCCGGTGTTAAAGTATTTTTCGAGTTCAACCCCTCGGAGTTGCTGGGCAACTCTGTGAGCGTGTTCCAAAACTTTTCCAGAGTTGGCCAACAGCCACTGATTGCTAACGCGAATGTATTTTTCGACCCTGGCAGCGACGAATAACCTACGAAAGCTGTTTTGAACTTCTGAAAGAAAGGAAGTTTTCATAGGAAGCACCGCGAGGAATGGCTGTAAGTAGGTGAGTTGACTTAACTACGCAAAATTGTTGATTGGGCAAAATTGCTGATTGGATGGATGTCCTGGGATAGGGCGATTGCTAAAGTCTGTCTCAGGACTACATGATCATCTACTAATAAGAGGCGAATGGTGGGCAGAGAGTTCCCTGAAGTGATTACTTTCGTGGTTGGTAATGTTTGAATCGTCTTTGCGGCGATCGTATACTTCAGCGTAGGACTCATAGTTACTTCTAGTACGATTTTAGATTTTAGATTTTAGATTGTTTACCAGGATGTGATTTCAGTGATCGATCTAAAATTGTCAATCTAAAATCGGTAAACGCCTATGATCAGGTTAAGCGAACAGCGGTGACAAATTCGGGACGAGAACGGGACAAATTGGTAAGTAAGTGATTGGTCATTGGTCACTTGCCCTTTGTAAATGACCAATGACCAATGACCCTCCTGCATGTTCAGTTTAATTGTGGCAAGCTACTTACTGCTGTGCTTGCATTTAACGTGCAACTCTTGGCAAATTGTAGATTTTCGGGAGTTCCAATCGATACCCAGCACCGTGAACGGTTTTGATGTAACGAGGGTGAAAGCGATCGGGTTCCAGTTTGGCGCGCAGATTTTTGATATGAATCCGAATGGTTTCAACGTCATCATCCGGACCATGTCCCCAGATTTTCTTCAAAATTTCAATTAATGAAACGGCTCGACCGTGATGCTGAAGTAAATAATGGAGGAGATCAAATTCCAGACAGGTGAGTTTTACCAGGCGATCGAACCAAATCACTTCTGGTTTTGTGGGAACAAGGGTCAGGGGTCCGTAACTTAGAATTTCAGTGGGTTTGGTCGCTTGGGGAAGTTGCTTTCTGCGCCGCAACAGGGCTTGAACCCGTGCCAGCATTTCTTCCACTGCAAAGGGCTTCGTCAGATAGTCATCTGCACCGGCGTCAAACCCCTTCACCTTATCCTGCGTTTGTTCAAGAGCAGTCAGGATTAAAATTGGAACGTTTGCAGTGCGATCGTCCTGACGCAAGCGCCGACAAACTGTAAAACCATCGACTTTAGGCAGTAGCAGGTCTAGCATAATCAGATCGGGCATGAGTTGTAGGGCTAGCGCTTGACCTTTGATGCCATCAGAAGCCCAATCGACCTGGTATTCAGCCACTTCCAAACTAATGGTGACTAACTCTGAAGTTGTCAGATCACTGTCGATAATCAGTATCCGGAACATCTCTCAATGAATTAAACGACATTGATTTTAGATTTTGGATTTTGGATTTTGGATTGAATCTAAAATCTAAAATCTAAAATCCAAAATAGGGTGAGGTACTAGTAAACAGATTATGCAACGGTATGTCCAACCGCCGCGATCGCGGCTTTCACGGCTGATTCAGAAGCCTGGGTTTGAGCGTCAACGTGCTTAGTTTTCAAATTGACTTTTACAACAGCGCCAGGGTCAGTCTTGAGAACGGCATTCATGACATTGTTTGCACACATCTCGCAAACAATTGATGGAACTTGCAGTTGAATATGCATAGCGGAGACGATAGAGCAAAGTGCTGAGGATGGAGGATGGAGGACGGAGGATGGAGGACGGAGGACGGAGGAGAGCGAAAATGTACCGTTTGGTAGGGGCAGGTTTTGCCAGAATTTCTGCAGCAAGCCGATCGCTTTCATGCCAAACCTGCCCGTACAGGTATTTTGTTTTGTAGAAATCTCCTAAGGATCGTGGATTTAATAACTTGAATTCTTGCGTAGGATGTGTTAGCGCAGCGTAACGCATCGCTTCCAGGGATTGATGCGTTACGGCTATCGCCTAACACATCCTACAAATTCGATGTTATTTAATTCTCATTCCTTAGCGAGTGCTCATTCGGGTTAAAGAATGTACAGCAATAGGAACAGGACGATCCAGACGATGTCAACGAAGTGCCAGTAAAGTTCGGCCGCTTCTACACCAAAATGACGATCGCTGGAGTAGTGACCGGGTTTGCGCGATCGCCACAGGACTGCGGCAATCAAAATCAATCCGAACGTGACGTGTAACCCGTGGAAGCCAGTCAGCACATAAAACGTACTGGCAAACAGATTGGTTTTCAGACCAAATCCGAGATGGAAGTACTCATAGAGCTGCCCGACCAGGAAGAGTGCTCCCATCGCGGCAGTGGCTTTGAACCACTTTTGTAACCCTGCGATATCATTCTTCTTGATGGCAATATCAGCCTGGTGGATGACGAAACTGCTGGCGATCAGAATGGCGGTGTTGATGCCGGGTAACAGCAATTCCAGTTTGGGGATTCCTTCTGGCATCCATTCGGGGGTAACCGCTTTGAAGGTTAAATACGCCGTGAACAAACCCATGAAGATCATGCCTTCGGCAAACAGGAACACCATGATGCCAAACAGGCGGAAATCGGGATGTTCTCCATGTGCGGTAGCGCCGTCATGGGTGTGGTGATGGTCAAGCGTGGCGTTAGCGACAAGATCAGTGGTTGAACTCATGAGTTTCCAATTTGCGATTTGCGATTTTGGATTTTGGATTTGCGATTTTGGATTTTGGATTGTTTGCTGCCCGGATCTCCGACTTCTCGAAGAAGTCGGAGATCTGAATCCTTCGCTCTACTTCGTGAGCAGTTCTTTTGCCTTTGCAATCACGTTGTCTACTGTGAAGCCAAATTTCTCCATCACGACCTTGCCTGGAGCAGACGCGCCGAAGCGATCGAGGGTGATGGTCTTGCCTGCTGTGCCAACGTAATTGCACCAACCAAAGCTGGTTCCGGCTTCTACTGCCAGTCGCTTCTGGGTTGCGGGTGGTAAGACGGCTTGCTTGTAATCCTCATCCTGCTCTTCAAACAGTTCCCAGGAGGGCATTGAGACAACCCGCACCTGGTGTCTCTCGGCCCGTAGCTGTTCAGCCGCCTGGGTGCAAAGATGAACTTCGCTCCCGGTTGCGATCAGGATGATATCCGGTGCTCCAGGGCTATCGGAGAGGATATAAGCCCCTTTGGTGACCTGGGCGATCGCGGTTCCATCCAGGTGCGGCAACGCCTGGCGGGTGAGTGCCAGCAAGGTTGGGCGATGTTGATGGGCATTCTGAATGGCAATTTTGTAGGCACCAGAGGTTTCGTTGCCATCAGCGGGACGAATCACCGTCAGATTCGGAATGGCTCGCAGGGAGGCGATCGTTTCGATCGGCTGGTGGGTTGGACCATCCTCTCCCTGCCCAATCGAGTCATGGGTCATCACCCAGATCACTCCGGCACGGGACAGAGCAGACAGGCGAATCGCTGCCCGCATATAGTCGGTGAAGATCAAGAAGGTGGCACCGTAGGGAATCAGTCCAGAACCATGCAGGGCAATGCCGTTGCAGATCGCCCCCATGCCATGTTCCCGCACCCCAAAGTGAATATTGCGGTTTTCGTACTGCCCTTTCTGGAAATCGTGGGAAATCTTCAGGTGCGTCAGGTTAGAGTGGGTCAGATCTGCTGAACCCCCAATCACTTCAGGCAGGATAGAAGCCAGCGCGTTCAATGCCTTCTCGGAGGTCTGGCGGGTTGCCATCGCCTTGTCTTCCGGCGTGTAAGTGGACAGAGCACCTTCCCACCCGTCGGGCAGTTTGCCGTTCACCAGCCGCTCAAACTCTGCTGCCTCTGCCGGATACTTTGCTTTGTAAGTCTCCAGAGTCTTGTTCCACGTCGCTTCGTCATGGGCACCCCGCTCGATCGCCTGACGGAAGTAAGTCAGAACATCCTGGGGCACTTCAAAGGGGACGTGTTCCCACTTCAGGTTCTCGCGAGTCAGTTTGATTTCGTCAGCCCCCAGAGGCGCACCATGAACGCCAGCCGTCCCGCCCTTATTGGGCGCACCGTAGCCGATCGTGGTCGTCACGATAATTAGTGAAGGCTTGTCCATCATGGTCTTTGCGGCTTCAATGGCGTTGGCAATCCCTTCCAGGTCAGTGTTGCCATCCGGAATGCGCTGCACATGCCAGCCGTATGCCTCAAACCGCTTACCCACATCCTCAGTGAAAGCCAGATCTGTGGAGCCATCAATTGAGATGTGATTGTCATCGTAGAGGGCAATCAATTTGCCCAGCCCCAGGTGTCCTGCCAGGGAACAGGCTTCGCTAGAAACCCCTTCCATGTTGCAGCCGTCACCCAGGATGACGTAGGTGTAATGATCAACCAGCGCACAGTCGGGCTGGTTGAAGCGGGCAGCCAGATGCGCTTCTGCGATCGCCAGCCCCACTGCATTCGCAATCCCCTGACCCAACGGCCCTGTGGTGACTTCCACCCCAGAAGTCATGAAGTTTTCGGGATGACCCGGCGTTCTAGATTCCCATTGCCGGAACTGCTTGATATCGTCAATTGAAACGCTATCGTACCCGGTCAGGTAGAGCAGCGCGTACTGCAACATCGACCCGTGACCGGCGGAGAGCACAAAGCGATCGCGGTTAAACCACTGGGGATTTTTGGGATTAAACCGCAGGAACTTGTCCCACAAGACAAACGCCATCGGAGCCGCTCCCATTGGCAGTCCAGGGTGTCCAGACTTGGCTTGCTCGACAGCATCGATCGCTAGAAAGCGGATGGCATGAATACAAAGTTCTTCAAGAGATTCGAGAGTTGCAACAGTCATAGCGTTTGGGGATTTTAGATTTTAGATTTTAGATTTTGGATTTTGGATCAAGACTTCTTGGATCAGGATTTGCAAACTCTGGATTGTTCGCG
Source organism: Leptolyngbyaceae cyanobacterium RU_5_1 (assembly GCA_012034055.1). Lineage (GTDB taxonomy): Bacteria > Cyanobacteriota > Cyanobacteriia > Leptolyngbyales > Leptolyngbyaceae > JAAUSG01. The sequence continues at coordinate 14,624 of JAAUSG010000013.1, forward strand.
AAGCGTGCGCTCTGCGCTCTCCCCCCTAGCCCCCTTAGTAAGGGGGGAACTCTTGCCCAGCCTTGGTTTGAAAGCCCCCCTTATCAAGGGGGGGTGGGGGGATCTCTGGATTGACAACACCAACCAGGAAGGTTTGGATTTTGGATTTTGAAATCACTCAGTCGGTAACCCGAATGATTTGGAGGATGGGGCAGCGGTAGCGTAACCCATGCGGACGTTGGGTTTCCTGCGTCAACCCAACCTGCGGTATCTTCAAAAAATCGGATTTCTCAATCCAAAATCACACATCCAAAATCCAAAATGGGATTACTCTTGATGGCTACGGTCTTCCGGGCGATCGCCCGCTGCAACTACGATCTCTGGTTCAGGCTCGGTTTGTACGGCAGCATCAGGGTTGGCAGGCAGCGGACATTTTTGATTGCCAGGGGCTTCGTGGCCATTTCCAGCAACAACCGCAACTTCTACTTCAGGTTCCGTTGGGCTGACGGAATCAGCGTGAGCCAGTGGCGCAGGTTCGTGATGGCGATGGTTTTGCTGGCGATCGCCCACGGTTTCGGTGTAAGCATGACCCAGCCCGTAATCGTAGGCACCCACGGTGAGTACTGGTAATTCCTCAAAATTCTCGATCTCGGGTGGGGAAGTTGTCTGCCACTCGAAGGTCAAACCACGCCAGGGATTGTTTCCGGCTGGTTTGCCAGCAATCCAACTCCAGAGCGCATTGATCAGGAAGGGGATTGTAGAGAGAGCCAGGATGTAGGAACCAATGGTGCAAATCAGATTCACATCGGCAAATCTGGGGTCATACATGGCAACGCGGCGGTTCATGCCCAGCAATCCCAGTTGGTGCATCGGCAGGAATGTCAGGTTCATGCCAATAAAGGTCAAGACGAAATGAACGATGCTCAGGGGTTCATTCATCATCCGCCCCGTAATCTTGGGGAACCAGTGATACAGCGCTGCATAGAGACCAAATACACTGCCACCAAACAAGACGTAGTGGAGATGGGCAACCACAAAGTAGGTGTCGTGAACATGCAAGTCAAACGGCACTGACGCCAGCATGACTCCACTAATGCCACCAATCACAAACATCGAGATGAACCCGATCGCGAACAACATTGGACCATTGAACGGAAGTTTACCGCCCCAAATCGTCGCCACCCAACCAAACACTTTAATGCCCGTCGGCACAGCGATGATCATGGTGGCAATCATGAAGAACATCCGCAACCAGGCGGGGGTGCCACTGGTGAACATGTGGTGGGCCCAAACAATCAATCCCAAGAAGCTGATTGCCAGACTGGAGTAGGCGATCGCCCGGTAGCCAAAAATCGGCTTACGGGCGTGAACGGGAAGCACGTCCGAAATGGCTCCAAACAGCGGCAGGATCATGATATAAACCGCTGGATGGGAGTAGAACCAGAACATGTGCTGGTAAACGACGGCGTTGCCGCCGCCCGTGGGGTTGAAAAATGCGGTGCCCACAATCAGGTCAAACCCCAGCAGAATCAATGCCCCTGCCAGGACGGGTGTGCCAATCAAAACCAGTGCCGAAGTGGCTAGCATTGCCCAGCAAAACAGCGGCATATCATTCAGCCCCATACTGGGCACCCGCAATTTCAACAGGGTAACAAAGAAGTTGAGTGCCCCAAAAATTGAGGACGTTCCCAGGATCAGCAAGCTCATGATCCAGATGCCTTCACCCACCTGCCCACTGACCAGACTCAGGGGAGGGTAGGAGGTCCAGCCTGCTTTCGGGGACTCTAAGAAGAAACTGCTGATCAACATTAATCCGGCCGGTGGAATCAGCCAGAAGGCAAGGGCGTTCAGCTTCGGAAACGCCATATCCCGCGCCCCAATCATCAGCGGAATCAGGAAGTTTGCCAACCCTGCCCCGGCTGGAATAATCCACAGGAAAATCATCACCGTGCCATGCAGGGTCAACAGGCTGTTGTACACTTCGGGGGTGACAAAATCAGGAGCTGGAGTTGCCAGTTCAGTTCGGATCGCGGCTGCCATTGAGCCGCCCACCAGATAAAAGACGAACGCTGTGACCAGGTATTGAATCCCGATCACCTTGTGGTCTGAGTTAAAGGTGAAATAATGCCACCACTTCCGATAGATGGGCACGCCATCGGATGTTACAGCATGAGTGGTTGCGTGAAGTTGCGCTGAAGTCATAAGTTAATGCGGGTTTCACAAAAATGTCGCGGAGTTGAGGCACCAGAGCTGGATTAAGCGCGATCGCGGGGAAGCACTTGTTGGACAATGTCGGGCGTGACTCCCAAATCACTGACGAAGGGTGCCAGGAAATCACCATCGGTTTGCTGATCTAAGACCAGCGCCGTGGTTTGGTTGGAGTCCTGACTGGCAATCTGAGACTGTAGCCAGTTGTCGTAGTCTTGTTGATTGTCAACAAAGAGTTTCGTCACCATGCCCCCGTGATAGGGTCCGCACAGTTCGGCACAGATGACTGGATACTCACCCACACGGCGCGGCTTAATTCTGAGTTCACTGGGCTGTCCTGGAATGGCATCCTGCTTCAGACGAAACTCAGGCAGCCAGAACGCATGGATGACATCCTGGGCTTTGATATTGAGCTGGACTTCCTGATTAACCGGAACGTGTAGTTCGGCCGATGTGACGCCTGCATTGGGGTAATTGAACAGCCAGGCGTATTGCATCCCCATCACATCAACCGTCAGATCCGCAGGTTTCCCTTCATCCTCAGGAGACGCTCCAATCCCTAATGCCTCATGATGATGAGATGGCTTGGCCCTGGAACTATCCATTAGCGGAGCAGACGCGTCCTCACCGGGAAGCATCGCCACCTGCACTTGACTTGAATCACCGGTAGCATTCGGATCAAATCCGCCTAATTGTCCGTAAACATCAAAGCTATAAACGCTAATGATGAAGACAATCACGGTTGGAATAACGGTCCAGAGAATCTCCAGAGGAATATTGCCATGAATGTGTGGACCATCGGTCAAATCACCAGGGCGACGGCGAAATTTGAATAGGGCAACCACCAAGGCTCCCTGTACAACCAGGAAAAGCCCGATGGATACTGCCATCATGGCGTTGAATAAGCCATCCACCAATTCGGCTTCCCTGGAAGCTGCGATCGGCAGTAGACTGTGGTTGTAACCGAACCAAAGACTGATCAAAGTCAGGGTGATTCCAACCAGGAGGGTCAAAATGTTGCTTGGAATTTTCACGGCTAGCGCAGAACTCTCTACAAAATGTTTCACAAACGATTAAGAACCTGTACCTCTACCCAGAACCGCTCAACCCAAAAGGTTTAGTATGCGGATTAAGATTGGCCGTAGCGATCGCGCACAGTGATTGCCATCTTCCAACAGAGGAAGGGACAAACCACTGCACTAATTCCCGCAATCATCACGACTACCCACTGACCCTGAATGAGTTCTGTAATCATTGCTGTTCCTCCAGCTTCAAAGATTAAGTAGGGGTGCAAAATGATGAGTTCACTACTTTGATATCGGTTTCGTATAGCAGAATGGTTATTCCACTGCTACCTCTGCGCAGGGTTGGCACTGCTGCATCAAGAACCATTTCAATGGCATAGAGCCAACCACTTGCACCCGCTTGACGGTTTTTGATGAAACCGATACCTCCGATGAAACTGACCAATTGGTTAGCTTTAAACTTGGGTGCCGTTAGGGCACTTGCCTGTTGCTGGATCGCACTCTGTTGAAAGACCTGAGGGGTGGGGATTTTCACTGATGTACCTGCCACGATATTTAATTGAACCATCGGCATTCATTTCCAGCGGAATGAAGTCCCTGCCTCCATTCGTGTTGACTCTGAAATAGATAATTTTGGGAGATGATTTTCATCGCGATCGTGAGTCACAACAGCCTCCTGACTATTCAACAGGTTGAGTCTCCATTCTTTGCAAATGAGGAGACCGAGCATAAACCACGTCCAGCTCGGAATCTGTAGCTTTCCCTTCAGAAAAACTCCAGGTCTGGACATGGACAAGGTTTAGAATTAAAGGAATCACTAACATCACCCAACTTAGAAGACTGTTAGCTACCTTTTTGCAAGTTTAGACATTGAAAAGTGACAAACCCAGGATAAGCAGGAGATTTCTAACAAAGAACAATGCCCGTGCCCATCGCTATGCTCTCCCAATAGGCTACGGGGATGGGTAAGCAATGCCCACCCTTTTGATTGATACCTGCTACAAGTGATCAGGCTGAAAGCGTCCAGCACAGGCAACTTTCAATCTAAAATCGTCAATCTAAAATCTAAAATCGGGATTAGGTCGGTATTTTTGCAGGAAGAAAATGGGAGCCAGTGGGAGTGACCGTCAAGACTTGTTGCATATCCAACAGAAAAATCGTTGTTGTGACCTCTTTCCAGGAGAGGACAGCCGCATGAGTGGCAATCTTTAGAACACCGAATTGACGCTCAGATTGAGGCAGCGATCGCAGCGTTTCCGGTGAAACCTCTATCAGATCCGGGGGTTCATAGATCAAAATACCGCAGAATGTTCCCTGTAAATCTTGCGTGATCACTAAGAACGGTTGGCTTCCGGGTACTTGAGAAAAGTCTCCTGAAGTGCACTGCTGATGTAAATCCACCACTTTAATCATGTGATAACCAAGTTGGATTAGCCCCACCTGGTTGAGTTCATGACTGGTCTGAGGAGGACAATTTACCACTTGCAGAACATCTTTGATTGGGAGTGCAAACAGATAATTTGCAATTCTAAAAGCAATGAATGGTTCTGTGTTTGACTCGTTGTACATAGTCTTTACCTCATACCATTTTGGATTTTGGATTGTGATGGTGCTCCGTTGTTGCATCGACGCCAGGGGACTTCCCCCCGCCCCCCCAAGCAATGGATTTTGCAGCCACAGTTTCCGTTCACGACCTTGAAACCACCCTGGGTATTGCTATTCAGATACAGGATTAATCGTTGTTCTCTCCAGTAAATCTGCCACCAGAACTAACAGCTTGTATTCCATGTAGGGTTTAGTCATATAGGCGGCTGCTCCTAATTGGGAAGCTAGCAGACGATACTGCTCGTCAGTCCGGGATGTCAGGATAATCACAGGGATGCCTGCCAGCGTTGGGATTTGTTGACACTGTCTGAGAAACTCAAATCCGTTCATTCGAGGCATTTCAACATCACAAATCACCAATTGAACACCCACCAGGCGCTGGAGTTGCTCAATGCCTTCTTGACCATTTTTTGCTTGAAATACCTGGTAACCAGCTTTCTGGAGCGCAAGAGTCAGTGCCTGGCGTGTGGTAATGGAGTCTTCTACGATCAGAATTCTCGCATTTGATTTCGTCTCCGATGGTAGTGGGGGCAATGCCGGTACTGGAGTATGAACCGGGGAAAGTGACTGCTGTCCGGAGCCAGGCGGCAGCATCTGGAAACTTGGAGTTGCCCAATTCCGATCAACAACACGATCGCGTTGTTGATCAAACACGTTCCGGATCAGGATCGCCCCATCAATCACCAGCGCTAACTGACCATTCGCCAAAACACTGGCTCCATGAACATACGTGGGGGTTTCGATCAGGGTCCCTAACGGACGAATGACCAGTTCCTGTTCTCCAATCAACTGATCGACTTCAAAGCCGAGGAGATCATCCTGGTAACGGATCAAAATAACCGGTTGGATGGTCTCTTTGGCAACAAAGGACGACTGAGACAGAGGGTCTGAGCAGGGGAAAGTGGTAGAACCATAGTCTAGAACGCTTGCCAATGAATAAATTGGCACGAGTTTCTCGTCACTTCCCCTGCTCCACCGCAAAAACTTGTAGGTGTTCCGTTCCTGAATCTGGCTAGACTGAGGAATGAGAATCTGTTCAACGGCATCGTCGAGTAAGGCATAGGTTTTGTCGCCAGCCTTGCAAACCAGTAATTGAGCCATGTTGAGACTCAAGGGAATTTGCAAGGTGAATGTGGTGCCGTGATCAGGGACAGTCTGGACGGTGACCGAACCCCGCAGGGCGTCCAGTTGATTCCGGACAACATCAAGGCCAATTCCTCGTCCAGAGAGATCATTGACCTGAGGTGCTGTCGAAACCGGGTTCAAACAGAAGTTCGATCAACTGAGCTTGATTAAAGTAACTGGCATCGTCGGGTGAGATCCGCTGTTTTGCGATCGCCCGTTGTCGAATCTGATCAAAATCTAACCCTCTCCCATCATCCCGCACTTCAATCACCAGGTATCTACCCTGGTTGTAAGCACAAATTTCAATCTGACCTCTCTCCTCTTTACCGCGCTGTTGCCGCACTTCGACCGATTCAATTCCGTGATCAAAGGCATTGCGCACTAAGTGCAGCAGAGGGTCATACAGTTTCTCAGCCACAACCTTGTCAACCAGGACTTCAGTTCCCCGCAGTTTAAGCGCAATCCGTTTATCGTATAGGGTTTCAAGTTGTTGCAGGACACGGGAAAAACGACCAAAGATATCCGCCAGAGGCAGCATCCGAGCTTCGATCAGGGCATCTCGGCTATTGGATAGCAGTTGACGCTGTTGCTCTAACGTCTGGTTGGATTGACGGGTGAATAGCTCAACCGCTTCAGCCGCTTCTGTTAACTGCACCGTGTTGGCTAGCAGGGACTGGATGAGAGTGGACTTACCGCTGGGAAGAGTTTGCTTTCTCGATTTGCGTTTCCTGTGCCGTGTTTCTGGCAGGTTGATTGGATGAGTGTGCCCCTCTCGGAGTTGGTTGAGGAGTTGTTGCTGCTGTTTCAGTTGGATGAGGAGAGTTTGAATGGTCGTTTGCAGTTGGTCAGTCTGAAGGGACTGGCGATTTTGGCTGGTCAATAACTCCCCCACTGAGTGAGTGAGCTGGTCTAGATGCTTAATACTAATCCGCACATGGGGAGACAGGGAAACAGCCTCTTTCTGAAAAAGTGGGACTGGAGCAGGGATTGGAACACTGAAGGAGGGTTCGGATGCCGATCGTTTGTTGTTCCAATCCGAGCTTTCCTGGGCAGAGGGGGTCGCTTCAATCGGCATGATTGGATCGATTAAGACTTGATTTGTGGTTGAGTTAGCAGGGTTTGCCTGCCCTCCCCAAATATTTTCTAGAAGTTGATTGGGCGATTTTGAGGGCTGGGATTCAGTCGAATCTGGCGCAATTTCAACGATCGCATCTGAGACTTCGACAGCCACCTCAGCAAGCAGGTGTAATAATTGGGACGGTTGACCGCCGTGGTTGCGATCGCCTGCCAGCACGGCTGCATGCCCCTCCCGGAAATCCGTCAGGGCCGCCTCAGCGATGGTGATGATTTGCTCAGGATGGTTGTCTAGCGCCGCGATCGCGGCCTGGGCGATCGCTCCAAACCCAGGTAGGTTCAGGGACTCAGCCAGTCCCAAAAACACATCAACCTGGGATCGAAGCATCGTCGCGATCTCGTCAGGTGAGGCATTGTCTAGTGCCTCCGCAAGTTGACTCAGCCGTTGCTCAACTCCAGTTTCAAAAATAGACTGTGTGATATCGAAGCCCAATTCTGCGGATGTCGGGAGTGGGGCAATTTGATCGAAACAATCCCCTAACGTTGCCTGGAGTTGAGCAAAAATAGCCGCTGCCCGATCCAGAATCTCGCCATGATTCACCGTCCTGCCCGTCAGCTCGGCGGTTAGCGGCAGGCGCAGGCACTCAAACCCCTCAAACAGCAAGGCTTCAACCTCAGAATCAATCAAGACATCAGGCTTGCAAAGGGATCTGAAAATGTCTTCCAGCGAGTGAGCCACGGTTGCGATCGTCGTTAACTCCACACTCGTTGCGGCTCCTTTCAACGTGTGGGTGGCTCGCATCAGATTATTGATTTGATTAATCGTGCAGTCTTGTTTGAGATTGAGCAAACCCTGTTCCAGGGCTTGTAGCAGTTCCGGTGCTTCTTGCAGGAAGTACTGATAGGTTTGCTCACGGATGGCGGGATCTAGGGTCATGGTGGAAGGAGGAGGAAGGAGGGAGAACGGAGGAGGGAGGAGGGAGGGAATGGAGAATGAAGCAATACTCTCCGGTCGCACGCCGCACTTCTTAATTAACCTTGAACTGCTTACTCTTGGCGTGAAGATCCTCAGCCATGCTCAACAGGTCTTTAAAGGATGTGGCAACGATAATGGAGTCCTCTGAGGTGCGATCGGCGATCGCGGCTACGTTGATCATGGTGTGGGTCAGCAACTGGCATTCCTGGGTCTGTTCCTGGGTGGCTTGAGTAATGCTGGAGATGAGCTGGCTGATCTGGGTAGTGGCATCCATAATTTGATTCAGGCTTTGGCGAGCATCCATGACCACCTGGGTTCCAGAGGTGACCTGTTCGATGCCGGTTTCCATTGCCGTGGAGACCTCAGCCATGTCGGTCTGGATTTCCTGCACCAGTTGCTCGATCTCGGTCGCCGCATCCGCAGACTGGCGCGCCAGAGACCTGACCTCATTGGCAACGACTGCAAACCCGCGCCCGTACTCTCCAGCCCGGGTCGCTTCAATCGAGGCATTCAGAGCCAGCAGTTGGGTTTGCGTGGTAAAACTGCTAATCAGGTTCAATACCCTGGAGATTTTCTGGAACGATTCACTCAGACGCTGCAACCGCTCGTCGGCTTCCGCTACGGTCTCCCGGATATTTTGCATCTCATCAACCGTGCGATCGATCGTCGCATCTCCAGCGATGACCGTCTGGTTGGCTTGTTGCACAGCGGTTTCTACTTGCTGGGCGTTTGCCTCCACTGCCTGCGTTGAGGAAAGCATCGTCTGAACTCGTTCGAGAGCCTGGTTGAGTGTCTGGAATTGTTCCTGAGCCTGGGTTGTGAGTTTTGCGATCGCAGATTCACTGGCGTGTGAGGTGTGGGCAACTTGATTGGATGCCGATAGCATCTGGGAAACGGTTTGGCGCAGGCTACTCAGGGTATTGTTATAAGCGTCAGCGATCGTGCCCACCTCATTGTCTGTGACGGGTGCTCGAACCGTCAGGTCGCCCTCTAATGCCGGTCGAACAGCCATCAGCAATTGAATTACCTGCTCCTGGAGTTGCTCTTTTTGTTTGGCCTGTTGCTGTAACTGCTCGACGTATTCTCCCTGCTGAATCGCAACGTTGAGTTGAGCCGCAATCTGCCTGGCAAAGTCAATCTCTGCTTCCTGCCACTCCCGCGCTCCACTGCATTGATGAATGCAGAATAACCCCCAGAGGGTCTCGCCCTTCAGCAAGGGCACCACCAGATTTGCCCGCACCTGGAACTGAGACAGAATTTCGATGTAGCAATCCGGCAAGTTCGCCTGGTAAATATCTGCAACCGCCCAGGTGCGCCTCTTGCGGTATGACTCCGCATGACGCTCACCGAAACAGTGGTCCTCCACCTTGACCTTTAACGCAGAGATGTAGCCCGGCTGGACATCTTCCGCAACGGTTTCGCCTTCGTTATAGCCAGACTCGGGGTAGAACTTGAACACCGCCACCCGGTCTACTGACAGGAAGTTGCGAATCTCTTTAGCCGTAGTCTTAAATGCCTTCTGCAAATCAAACGATTGCCGAATCCGTTCCACAATTCTGGCAATCATATACTCCCGCTCGGCCGTCTTCGTTAGTTGCTCTGACGTGTGTTGAATTTGTTGCAGGTAATCCACCTGTTGCATTGCCACGCTCATCTGAATGGCGATCTGGTTCAACGCATTCACCTCAACCTCTGCCCAGGAGCGGGGTTGGCTGTTGTAGACGCCCACTAGCCCCCAAAGCTGGTTTGCTTTGAAAATGGGAACCATCATATAAGCGCTGACATCAAACTCCTCCAACAATTCAATTTCGTCGGCAGAGTGACCCGCTACGTGGATGTTATTCACCACCAGGCGTTCATGATTGCGATACGGTCCTCCCTGGGTCGCTTGCAAATCCGTCTGGGGCCAGATCGCTCCCAGATCAAAACCGGCCAAACCAGCCTGGCTCTTCGTTCCTGAACCCTCGACTCGACTGAGCGATCGCCGCACGTCTAGCAGCGTGGTACTCCAATCAGGATTGAAGCAATAGATAGCAACGCGATCGCACTTCAGTAGTCGCCGCACCGCTTGATGCGTGACCCAAATCAGGGTGTCCAGATCCTGAGACTGAAGGATTTTAGGAATCGTTTCGGCAACCAACTGGCTAACCTGAGCCGCTTTGGACATCTGGTTGGCTTGCTCCTGTAGCTGCGCCAGATAATCGGCCTGCTGCAGAGAGGCTCCCAGTTGTCGCCCGATATCCGTCAACAAGTTGACTTCCGTCTCTAACCAGTGCCGGGGCCCACTGTGTTGAAACGCACTCAACAATCCCCACAGCTTTTCCCCTTGTTTGATGGCAACGACGATGAAGGCTTTGACGCCAAAATACTCCAGAGCCTCCAGATGGCAATCAGTCAACCCCGCCGTGTAAACATCATTAGCGATATAGGGTTCGCTATCACGGAACCGTCCGCCCTTGTGCTCCTGGAGATAGGGATCTTCCCAGGCGCTGCCAACCAGGGAGGGATATCCCCCGACTCAGCGTCATAGAGAAAATCACCAAAATAGTCTTGGCGGAACCTGTAAATCGCAACTCGCTCGGCGTTCAACAGTTGACAAACTTCCTGCACAGCCGTCTCACAAGCACTCTGAATGTAGGAAGCATTGCTCATTTTACTGATGATGCCCGGAAGTTCTTGCTTATACTTTTCAGCGTTAACCTTTTCCTTAAACAACTCCGCCCGCTGAATCGCAATCCCAAGCTGGTTACTGATCTGGCTCAAAAAACGGACTTGTTGTTCTGTCCAGCGTTGGGGACTGCTATGCTGGTAGGCACACAACACCCCCCAAAGGTTTTCACCCTCAAAAATTGGCGCGATCGCGCAAGCCTTGATCTCGAAACTCTCCATGATGTCCACATGGCAATCGCTGAGACCCGAATTGGCAAACTCATCAATCACAAACGGTTGGTGATTGCGAAATCGGCCACCCTGCTGCTCCCGAAGATAGGTGTCTTCCCAGGTGCTGCCAACCATTGGCGACCAGTCCCCAACCTTTGACTCGGCAATAAAGTCACCCGCATAGTCGGGGCGGAATTTGCAAACCGCCACTCGCTCCACACCCAGGAACTTGCGGGTTTCTCGCGTAATGGTCTGGAAAATCGCATCGATATCCAGCGTCTCGCGGATTTTATCACTGACGCGGGCGAAGGATCGCTGTTCGCTGCGGAACCCTAATGGCTGTAGCCTCAGTCTCAGTTCAGTGACGATCTGATGCAGTAAAGCAATCTCTGTATCCTTCCAGTGCCGGGGATTTACACATTGCTGCACAACCAGCAAGCCCCACAATTGCCCCTCTAGCCAGATCGGTAGACTGAAACTTGTCTTCACCTGAAACCGCTCCAGCAGTTGGGATTGATAGGGCATCAGGGATTTTTCAGATGTGTTATGGAGTGCCACGAATGGGAGTTGCCGGTAGTCCGATGACTTCTCAGATCCAAACGCGATCGCCGGCAGAGATTCCCCTAGCATCGGGGTATAGCCCTCTACCATTGACTCAGCCAGCACACTGCCCTGCCTCTCAGCCTGGAAGCGATAGATCAGCACGCGATCGACCTGGAGCGGTTGGCGAAGTCCAACCACCATCGTTTCCAGCAGATCCGCGATCGTCTCTGCCTGGAGCATGCGACTGATTAAACCAGCCACCCACTCCGGACTGGATGGATTCCCACCCCCCCCATTCTCGATGTTGGGAGTGGGGGATGAATCGACCTGAGATTCAGGATTGCCATCTTCTTGAGCCGTCGGGCGGTGTAGTTGTTGGGTCTGATCAGATGTCTGCACAGATGAAACCTCCGTAGCAATGTTGAGAGTGGGGTGAACTAAATGGGCTGGGCTGGGATCCTCTGCTGGGCTAGAATTCTCTGAAGTTTGCCTGAAGAATCGAATAATTGGCGAGGAATCGAAGGCAAAAAACTTTAAATGACTTCTTTTGGGTGATTCTTCCATAACGGGCACTGGGCGATCGCTTTCATGTCTAATACCGCATCACTGCACCCAGGTAAGACGCCTGCAACAAGAGGCAGCAACCCAGTCGGAAATAACCCTGGAACTGCCGCCTGGAGCGATTTCAGATCGTGCAGCTCAACATCGTTGACGTGAGCTACCCCGATTCCCACAGACTGGCGATCGACTTGAACGACCATCACCAACAGAGAGGTTGGCGCTTGTTCCTGCTGGAAGGGAGACCGGTAGCCGGTAAAGTCGTTGAAGTCTACCAGCCAGAGCATTTCTCCGCGCCAATTGCAGATTCCCAAAACACAACTGGGCATTTCAGGAACTGACAGGATCTGTGTCATCTCTACTCTGAAAACTTCTGTAATTTTGTTCCAGGGATATCAGGGCATTGTCCTGGACACTCAATGGAAACCGGAGCATTGGCTGACGGGTTTCTGGAGGAAGCGGAGCGAATACCAGCCCATCCAGCCGACTGACCGACGTCAGTCCTGAGTCGAGTGATTCCACCATAAAACCTCTTTCCTAAGCCGTTAATCGGAGAACGGTGTTTGTCAGCTCGTTCTGGTCAACTGGTTTGGAAAGATAGGCATCTGCCCCCAGCATCGTTCCCCAAAGTTTGTCTGCCTCAGTTCCTTTCGTTGAACAAATCACCACTGGAATATGCCGGGTATCAGAACTGGATTTGAGTTCGCGGCAAAGCTCAAATCCACTTTGTCCTGGCAAGATCACATCCAGGATCACCAGATCCGGTTTCTGAGATTGGAGCTTGATCTGGGCATCCTTACAATTGGTCACACTGATCACCGCCAGACCAACCCGCTTCAAGCAGAGGGTTAGTATTCCAGCGTCAGTCAAACTATCTTCAACTACAAGAACGGTCGTCATACGGTATGTTCCTATCAACTAACATTAAACGGGTAAATACTGCTGCAAAACGGCCAGCACCTTTTCCTGGTCAATTGGCTTTGCTAAAAAGCCTGAGGAACCAACTAGCTTGGCCCGCACCCGATCGACAATCCCATCACAGCTAGTCACAATCACAACTGGCGTATCCTTGAACGCTGAAACACGGCGGATTTGAGCACAAACCTCGTACCCGTTTGCAACGGGCATGAGTAAATCCAAAAAGATCAGGTCAGGTTTGTGCTCCAGCAGCATTGGCAGTGCTTGTGTTGATTCCCGAATATTGATGAACCGATAGCCTGCCTGAGCCAGAATATGACTCATCGTCCCGCTATCGAATCGGCTGTCCTCGATATAGGCAATTAAGGGACCAGACACCGACTCTATAAAATAGGGGATGTCCCCAATTTGAACCAAACCCATAATCCCCTGATGAACGTAGGGCATGATTGATTTGGTCAGAGGCAAAAGGGGTTGTTTTAACTTGACGGCTAAGTCCCGTAATGTCCAATTGCCATCGGCCAGCGTTGTCAGGTTGTGGTAGGTAAACAGTGAAGTTTGCTGTCGCAGTTCATTGGCATCCCAAATCACGGGGGCTAAGTTGGGAGAAAAGCCCACTAAACCAGCTTGCTGCCAGGCATCCCAGGCTTGGCTTGTCTGTTGCCAGGATTGATCAGCCGAAAATGGAACCAACATTGAACTTAAAACATCTTGAGAAAGCTGCCTGTAAACCACCTGTATTTCCAGGCGATGGCGAAGCTGATGGCTCACCTGGATGATATCGAACAGGATCTCGGCAATGTTGCTTGTGACAATCTTCGCCAGATGTCTTTGCTGGACTTTTCCCTGCCTCACCAATCCAATTAAGGAGTCATAATCCAAACACTGAAGTTGATTGGCACCTCGCTGAACAGGACCAATGGTCAGTTGCGGACAGTGCTGAAATAGTTGGCGACTCCAGCGTCGAATCGGATGCACCTCGCCAGCACTCCAGGTTAAACGACCGAGCTGGAAAAATAAACTCCATTGTGGGGTCTGACTCCCGTGAGTCTTCAAATCTAAGCGACCGGTAAATTGCTTTTGGCTGCAAATCTGAATATGCTGTGCCAGATCATCAATATCGTTTACTTTGTAAGTCGCTAAAGCAGGCTCTGTCAATCTTATGGATGATGGAGTATGCATTGGAATTCCTTGCCTTAGTATGTACATTTCGCCTGCGCAGGTAAAATGTCTACCCTACGGGTCAATTTCTAAACATGAAGGACGATGCTATAGCCTTGAGCCAATTCATTGCAGAATGCTTCGCTGTGCAGATAGGGAGTAAAAACTTAAGCTAAGGGGTTGTTAAGAAACAATTTCACAGTTGTAGGTAGTTGTGAGTTGGGTTGAGGCACGTAGCTTGCTTCCCGCAGGGTAGACCGACACACATCTTGGCTAGGTTGGGTTGAGCGATCGCTCAACCCAACCTACGGTAAAAGTGTGAAGTCATTTTTTTTACAAGTCCTATCGGGTATGGCTACGCTAAAGCGGCAGGGAACGCACTGAGCCAACTGTCAATAGTGCGTTATGGTGACATTATGGTGATGCCTGACACACCCTACAAAATCACAGTTTCACTCTAAAATCGGTACGAATAAATATTGCCAGGTTAATAGTTTTAGAGATTGTTTGTAAGTGAATTTGGGGATCTAAGTCTTTGCTTAATGGGTACAAACAACGTCTCAAAAGTTTGGAAATACACCCTCTAACAAGCTCAACTTGAGAGTAATTCAAAGAAGATTCCGTAATTACCCTTAAGCTTAACTCAGCATCAGAGTAATTCAAATGAAGATACCGTAATTACCCTTAAGCTCTGGTTCCCATCAAGGTTCAACTTGTTTATGTATTTATATCATAAGACGCGTAATACGCTGTTTACAACACTCAGTCAGCTTTTCATTAAAGCTTTATAGACTGTCTGACTAAAATAGGTGACTCTACTGATGTTCAAATCTTGGGAAACTGCGCTCAGGAACGCGAATTTAATCAAACCGCAATCTTTTGTACGGGTGGGGTTTGTCGATCGCCGTTGAGTTAAGTGTTCAATCATCTGCTCAACCCGCCCCTACGCCAACTGCGCAAACTCAAGATCCCCGGCTCTCCGAGAAGCCGGGGATCTGAACAGCCCGATCGCTTACAAAACCTGCCTCTGCTACAGGGTCAGAATATAGAATTCAGCATTTCTCCTGACTCCTGACTCCTAAATTCCTGCCTGGCGTTACGTCCCACCTTAAGTTGGTAGCCCCTAATCCTAATGAATTCTGACAAACCCGGCTTTTGTAATTAGTGCTTGACCTTCATTGGTCAGCAGTAGATTGGCATAGGCTTCTCCAGCCTGTTGCTCGATTTGGCCATCTTGTTTGACGACTACAAACAGTTGACGAGTAATGGGATACTCGCCCGTTTTAAATGCATCAGCATTCAACTGATTTTTTGGTTGGGGCAATTTTCTGAGGGAACCAGTGGTTCTTTGTAGGGAGAAACAAACTGATTTGACAGACGGGCGATCGCCAGGGGTTTAACTCCACATTGGGGAACAATTTCTGTAGCTGATGCATAGTAAACGCTACCAGGATTGTTGATCAGGTTGCGAATGCCGTCCGTTATAGTGTAGACGTACTTGACGTTATTCCCCAGCGAACCACCCTCCAAAACCTCCTTGACAAAATACTCTGGTGTACCCCCATCCGCAGGGCGGCGCGAGTAAGCAGTAATGGTCAGGTTAGGACCTCCGACCTGCCTCCAATTGGTGATCTTGCCAGTGTAGATGTCCCGAATTTGGTTCAGGGTCAACCCGGAAACCGCAAGTTTGGGATGGACGGCGATCGCGATTCCATCTAGAGCGATCGGAATCTGCTTCAAACCAAATCCGCGTAATTTAGCTTGCTCATACTCTTTGTCTTCAATCGGTCGCGAGGATTGAGCAAATGCTAGTTGTCCATCCAGGAGCATCCGAATTCCAGTGCCAGAGCCGGGGGTGCCACGAATAGCTTCGGTATAGCGCAACTGAAATCCTGGATGGGCAGACAGGAGTATCGGATCGATGTCCTGCCGGATCGCTGCCCAGGTTGTGCTGCCCCCGTAGTTAAACAACCCAGACGGAACGTTTTGCAGACTTGCAAAGCCATCCGGTTTAGAAAAAGAGGTGGAGCTATCTTGTCCAGGACTGGCAGTGGCCGGAGGGGTGGCGGTGGCCGCAGGACTGACGGGGGAAGCCGAGTCTGGATTGAGATGTTGATTTGACCACAGACCCCCAATCCGAAACGATGGCAGAGACGTTGCCAGCAAAACCGTCAAACCAGCAACGGCCAGACCGCCTGGTAGCATCCAACGCCGTAATGAGCTGGGCGAAAAGACTTGCCGTAGAGTCGGTAGCTCTGCCAGGGAGAGGGTACTGGGCGATCGCTGAGACGAATAACCAGCAGCAGCCAACGCCTCCTGGCTTGGCAAATCCGAGGATGCTTCCCCATTAGCGGGTCCAGCCGACGTACGATCCAGCAAATAAGCGGGTACACCCCACCACAACGCTGCAAACGCTTCATCTACGGTTGAATAGCGCTGGCGAAAATCGTAGCGAACCATGCGATCTAACACGGCTGTTAGTTCTGGGCAAACGGATATGCCTTCTGCCTGCCATTCAAGTTCATTTGTCCGAGGGTTTCTCTTCAACTGCTTCGGATGAGTATTCGTCAGTGCTCGAATAGCAACCATGCCCACTGCATAAATATCGCTACTGAAGTGAGGATTGCCTGCCAGTTGTTCGCTGGGTGTGTAACCCTGGGTGCCAATGCTGATTGTTAGATCAGTCTTTCCACTGAAATCGGGATCTTTTGCTCCCACCTGTTTGACCGCACCAAAATCAATCAGCACAATCCGTCCATCCTGCTGACGACGAATTAGATTTGAAGGCTTGATATCCCGGTGAATGACTCCTTGTTCATGGACAAATATCAACACTTGCAGCAGGTCTTTCAGGAATGCAATGACCTCTGCTTCATTCCAGGCTTGATCACCCGCGAATAGTTGATCGAGTGGAGTGCCATCAATCAGCTCCTGAACTAAGTAGAACTTTTGCTCGTATTCAAAGTGGGCCAGCAGGCGAGGAATTTGGTCGTGGTTACCCAATTGGTAGAGGACGTTGGCTTCGGTGTCGAATAGGCGTCGAGCTGTTTGCAACTCCTCTTCAGTCTCAAAATGGGGGTTCAACTGCTTAACAACACAGCGGGGATGGCCGGGCAGGTGAATGTCCTCGGCTAGAAAAGTTTGACAAAAACCACCCTCCCCCAACTCGGAGACAACTTTGTAGCGTCCACTCAGTGGTTTTTCTAGATCGGAGGATTGGAGCAATTCCTCAGAATTTGAATTCATGCCGATATCCTCAATCCCTGAAGTTCTCTCCTACTCTGGCATATGAAATGGGGCAAACCAGGGCACTCATAGGACAGTTACTTTACCCCCGTCCTTGTAAATCAAAATCAATCCCTTGCGGCGGTGTGGTGTTCCTATGGTGATATAGCAGTTTGCATCTCAGTGAAGCCCACCTTGACACCTGACACCTGATACCTTGCCCAACGAGAATGTACCGCACTCAGTTGAAAATCGCTATCGTGCGAATTTGTTAACTCCTAAAAACTACCCGTTTGTGTGAGAGGTCGCATCTGGAGTGGTCGGGGTTGGGGGTGTTGTTTCCTTTGGCAATGCAGGATTGCTGCAAAACGCCAAAGCCCCAACCTTTTTCATTCCACACCTACCTGTAAGGATGCTTTATCCATGAAACTCACTGGTATTTTGACGGCTGTAATCACATCGGGGTTGACTGTTGGATTGGGCGCGATCGCCCCTGCTCAAGCTGCAATGTTTTACGCTGGCACTGCCTCCACCGGAAAATCTGTTCACGTTGATATGGATTCTATTTCTCGTGTTAGCCAACGCAGCGTCGATTTCGTATATTACTTGGGTGGAGAACGGATCTTTGCCCAAGCTAACTGTCATGCTGGTAGCTGGACGACCTTTCCTGAAGGTGAGCGGCACTACCCGCAATCCCGCGCAACACAGCGCATGGTGGACTTTGTTTGCTCCAGAGTTCGGAATGTCTCGACTTCCGTCGTTCCTCAGACTGTGCGGGTGATTGATCCACCCTCCAATGTGCGTGCTACTCCCAACGGCAGAATCGTCTGCACGTTACCACGCACCAACATTCAGGTCTTTGAATCCGTTGGCTCCTGGTATCGCACCCATGCTTGCGGCAGATCGGGCTACATCCACGTTAGCCAGATTCAATTCTAGGGCTAATCGAGAAGTTGGATTTCTGGGCGAAAGCTAGGAAATCTAGTCAGCTCAATTAGAAGAAATCCGACTTCTGAACCAGAGTTTTGACAGTTAGGGAGATTTCTAACAAAGAACATACCCATCGCTATGCTCTCCGATAGGCTGCGGGGATGGGCACGCAGCCTTTGCCCATCCTACTACACTCTGTTTTCAAAAATTACAGGAGTTACGTAAACCTCGGAGGTTTAACCTAAAATCAAGCGTCGTGACGAACGATAGTAGCTTAAACCTCCGAGGGTTTAGTCAAAATGCGTAAGTCCTGAATTATTCTCGCTTGCCTACTTCAACAAATAGAGCAGGATAAACAAGAAAATCCAGACGACATCGACGAAGTGCCAGTAGATCTCAGCAGCTTCGATGCCGAAGTGTTTGGTGTTGGAGTAATGCCCGGGTTTGCGCGATCGCACAGCACCGCCAAAATTAGGATCAACCCAAACAGTACGTGTAGACCGTGGAAGCCGGTCAACACATAAAACGTGCTGGCAAACAGATTTGAGGTCAGCCCAAACTCCAGGTGAAAGTATTCATAAAGCTGACCAACGAGGAAGATAGCTCCCATCGCTGCCGTAATCGCAAACCACTTCTGCAACCCTTTGACATCATTGCTCTTGATCGCGGGTTCTGCATTGTGAATCACGAAGCTACTGGAAATCAGAATCACGGTATTGACTCCAGGCAGCAGCAGCTCTAGTTCCGGAGTGCCTTCCGGAGGCCAGGTCGGAGCCACCGCGCGGAAGGTCAAGTACGCCATGAACAGCCCCAGAAAAATCATGCCCTCAGCAACCAGGAAGACAATAATGCCCATCACCCGAAAATCGGGGTGTTCATGATGATGGGTGGCGGCTGATTCGGTGTGATGGTAGTTGAGAACCGTCTGCGCGGGATCAATGGTGGAACCTTGCATGAGTCTCTTGTTTAGTAGTAGGTAATGGGGAATTGGGAGTGATGGACGATCTCTGTAGGGGCAGGTTTGGTAGACAATCTGTGCATCTTAGCGAGACCTCTGGCTAAACTTGCCCCTACCCTACCGGGAAATTTATAGGAAGCAAATTTTTGATTCAAGATTCTCCCTATCTCCCGGTTTCTCTCACTTCTATCACTCCTGCCGATCGTCTGGGTGAGCAGCAACGGCTGGGTCGGGTTCTGCTCGCAGGACAGAACTAGGTCCGGCTGAGAGGGCAGGATCGCCGGGAACTGACAGGGGCACATCGACCATTGGATTTTCTAAGCCGTAGTCGTAGAAGCCAATCGTTAGCACCGGATCCTCGTCAAAGTTTTCCACGGGGGGTGGGGAAGGCGTTAACCACTCAAAGGTGAGACCATTCCAGGGATTGGCGGGTGCTTTGGGTCCGGCGATCCAACTCCAGACAGCGTTAATAATGAATGGCAAAGTGGAAACTGCCAGGATGTAGGCCCCAATGGTGCAAACCAGATTGAGAGTGGCAAATTTTGGATCGTATTCGGCGACGCGGCGGTTCATACCTTCGAGTCCCAGTTTGTGCATGGGCAGAAAGGCCAGGTTAAATCCAATCAGGCTGAACACGAAGTGAATTTTGCCCAGTGTTTCGTTCATCATCGGCCGGTCATCTTCGGGAACCAGTGATAGAGTCCGGCGTACATGCCAAACACACTGCCGCCAAAAAGCACGTAGTGAATGTGGGCGACGATGAAGTAGGTGTCATGCACATGGATGTCAAAGGGGACAGAAGCTACCATCACCCCGCTGATGCCACCAATCACAAACATCGAGATGAAACCCATTGCGAACAGCATGGCACTGTTCAATCGCAATTTGCCGCCCCAGATGGTTGCCAGCCAGCTAAAGACTTTGATCCCCGTGGGTACAGCGATGATCATGGTGTTGATCATGAAGAACATCCGCAACCAGGGTGGGGTACCGCTGGTGAACATATGGTGGGCCCAGACGATCAGCCCCAGGAAGCTAATGGCAATACTGGAGTAAGCGATCGCTTTATAGCCAAAAATCGGCTTGCGGGCATGAACCGGCAGAATTTCTGAGATCATGCCAAAGACCGGCAGAATCATGATGTAGACTGCCGGGTGGGAGTAAAACCAGAACATATGCTGGTAAACCACCGGATCCCCGCCCCCAGTGGGGTTGAAAAATGCCGTGCCGACGATCAGGTCAAAGGCCAGCAGAATCAGCGCTCCCGCCAGCACGGGCGTTCCGAGCAGCGCCAAAGCCGAGGTTGCCAGCATGGCCCAGCAGAATAGGGGCATCCGGTTCAAGGTCATTCCTGGCACGCGCATCATGAAAATGGTGACGATGAAGTTTACCGCCGCCATGATCGAGGAGGTGCCCAGCACCAGAACACTCAAAATCCAGATGGCCTCACCAGCCTTGTCATAGGTCAGGCTCAGGGGTGGATAGGAAGTCCAGCCTGCTCCGGGGGAACCGACAAAAAAGCTGCAAAGCAGCAGAATGCCAGCGGGTGGAATCATCCAAAAGGCCAGGGCGTTCAGCCTGGGAAAGGCCATGTCTCGTGCCCCAATCAGCAGTGGCACGAGAAAGTTGCCAAAGCCACCCGTTACGGCTGGCACAATCCAGAGGAAAATCATCACGGTTGCGTGAACGGTGAACAGCCCGTTGTACACCTCACGGCTGACAAAGTCTGATTCGGGGGTGGCCAGCTCCGTGCGAACCGCTGTTGCCAGGGCACCGCCGACTAAGTAGAAGAAAAACGTGGTGACCAGGTACTGAATCCCAATTACTTTGTGGTCCGTACTGAAGGTGAAGTAGGTGCGCCAGTTTGTACCGCCCGGTTCTGGGCTGTGGGCGGGAAGATTGGCGGTCTCTTGAAGCTGTGCTTGGGTCATAAGGGATGATGAGCGTGATCTGGATGGATTTGCTGGATCGCCTTGGCGTCGATCCCCATGTCACTCACGAAGGGAGCCAGGAAGTCTGCAGTCGATTTTTCAGCGGCGTTGAGGGCGATCGCTTGATTCAGCCCTTCACTACTAGCCACTTTTTGGCTTTCCAGCCAGGCATCAAAGTCGGTCTGGGTCTGCGCCACAACTTTGGTCTTCATTGCGCCGTGGTAGGGGCCACAGAGTTCCGCACAAATGACCGAATACTCGCCAATCAAAGAAGGCGTGAAGCGCAGCTCCGACTGCCGACCGGGGATGGCGTCTTGCTTGAGCCGATATTCCGGCACCCAGAAGGCGTGTAGCACATCGTTTGCCGAAATATTGAGCAAAACGTCTCGTCCAACGGGAACGTGCAGTTCACCAGAAACCACTCCGCTATCGGGGTAGGTAAACAGCCAGGCATACTGCAAGCCTGTGACGTTGACGACGAACTGAGGGGGCTTGCCCTGGCGATCGGGCGTGGATCCGATACGAGGGGATGAAACTCCGAATTCAGGAGCGTCATTTTGTTGAGGAATGCTTTGATCCCGTACCGCATCTGTAGCGGGGTCTTGGGTAGCTGCCTCTTGGACTTCCTGGTTACGATTCTCCGAGGTTTCTGAGGTTTCTGAGGCATCTGCCAGGGTGGCTGCCATTGCCGCACCCGGCATCCTTGCGACTTGATGGGTTGGGGTTCCATGCGCAACGGAGTGATCCATTGGGTTCAGTCCGCCAATCTTGTCATAGACATCGAAGCTGTAAATAGCAATGCTTAACACAATGACGGCGGGAATAGCAGTCCACAGAATCTCAAGCGGAATATTGCCTTCAACCGGGGGACCATCAGTGTCATCACCTGGACGGTGGCGAAACTTGAAAGCGGCAATAATCAGCACGCCCTGAACAATCAGGAACAATCCAGTGCTGATCGTCATCATCAGATTGAACAAACCATCGATCAGAGGAGCTTCCTGGGAAGCCTGGACAGGGAGCAAGCCGTGATTTTGACCGTACCAGAGGCTTACCAGGGTCAGAACGATACCGATCAACAGCGTTGTAATTTGGCTTGGGATGTTCACGACACTCTCCGCTTGAAAGACGACGGAAAAATTAAATAATTCTTAAGCGCTTTGTTGGGGCAAATATTGAGCTGCTCTCAGCGAATGTTGCGCTTCTAAGGTAGCGCGTTCCTTATCCAACCAGAGTAGAACATGCCGCAATTTAATCCGCTAGTAAAGCTACAACGAAGAGCTGCAAGTCAACCATAGAAATATTTGTTAACCTTCCTTGGGATGTTAATCCATTCCTCGAATCTGCTGCATCGGTAGCAAGACCGAGCAGCTATTCATCAGTACATCCCTGGACTATAGCGTCCAAACCGGAAGAGATGGGTAGACTTCAGAATTAAAAAATGTCTTTTATTACTCTCAATGGCTACCAACTTAAGGCGGGACAGCAGCGCCAGGAAGGAATTCAGAAGTCAGGAGCCAGGAGTCAGGAGAAATACTGAATACTGACTCCTGGCTCCTGTTCTACCCAAATGTCCCAGCTTAAATGGGTAGCCCTCTCAATAAAATTTTTGAATACTTTAAAAATGTATTGCTGACTACCATGAGCTGTTCTTGCAGGTTTGATGTAGGCATCAATCCAAAGAAATGACTAAAGCTTCTGACTCCAGGCAACAGCGTTATTAGAGTATTAGCAAGTTCAACAATTAAACCAATAAACCAAACAGTCAATGCATTAAGTAGGTGGGCATGATTAAACTGAAAACTCAACTGAATAGGTATATAGGTGTCAGGTTCCAGGTTCCAGATGTCAGGCTTCCCAGAGCGTCGTTCGACTGAGCGCTTACACCGAGCCAGCCGACGGGATGTCGGGGAAATGCTCAGTTCTGACACCTGACACCTGGAACCTAACCTCTCCACGATACGATCTTGCATTTGATGTAAGTCACTCTACTTAGCTGTTAGGTTGAGGATGAGCGATCGCTCAGGGTTCATTCAAGAAACATTGATTTTTCTAGCCTGAAGGGTTCTATTCATGGTTGACATTGCCTTCCATCAATCCGCTCCTGACAATCCCTCCCGTCCACGGGAATGGATCAGTCGGTTTGTCCTGGGAATGGCGCTTGAGACGGTGTTTCTGATGGCATTGGGAAGTGCTACCCGCGTCATGAATGCCGGACTGGCCTGCCCCGACTGGCCACTTTGCTACGGAGAGCTGATTCCGCAAAAGCAGATGAACCTGCAGGTGTTCCTGGAGTGGTTTCATCGCTTGACCGCTGCTTCAATGGGGCTATTCGCGATCGCCCTTGTGGGAATGTGCTGGTGGTATCGCCGCGATCTGCCTAAATGGACTCCGTGGGCGGCTACAACGGCCCTCGGACTGGTGATTTTCCAGGGCATCCTGGGAGGATTAACGGTCACCGAACTATTGCGGTTCGATATTGTCACTGCTCACTTAGGCACCGCACTCCTGTTTTTTATCACGCTCCTATCGATAGGAGTTGCCCTGCTGCCCTACCAGGGCACCGGCACGTCCGGTAAGCTGCCCTGGGTTGCGCTGACCGCCGCCCTTTTGGTCTACGCCCAAAGCATTTTGGGAGCACTGGTTGGCTCTCGTTGGGCTGTGCATCAATGTCTGGGCATGGCCCAGCTCTGCCTCGTGATGAACAGCCACATCGCTGGAGTGGTTCCGGCAACGCTGGCAATCCTGGTGCTGGTGATTTGGGCATGGCGCACCCCAGCCCTTCATCCCACCCTGCGCCAACTGGCAACGGTCGCTGGGGGTTTAGTGATTCTGCAAATTCTGCTGGGCGTGGCAACCTTCAAACTGCGGCTACAGGTGGAACCGCTGACCGTGGCTCACCAGGCGATCGCAGCCCTGTTACTGGGCACCCTGGTGGCGTTTACCGTGCTGGCGTTCCGCGATCGCTCCAGGGCTGAGAGTGCGATCGCTGCGGCAGCCGCGATTGGGACTCAACCCCTGACTAACGACCCTGCCAATGTTCAACCGACCTAATCGTTTCTCTCGCTGGCTCCTCCACACCTGGCGATGTTGAAGAGATTCGAGCAATGCCCAACGTCACCGATAATCCATGTCCAGCTCGGAATCTGTAGCGTTCCCTTGGAGGATGTTTGAAAAGGTATGGTCTGTGAAGTTAAGCCCTCAGCGATCCCGCCTAGCCCCCCTTAATAAGGGGGGAAATTGGCTCAAAGTCCCCCTTATTAAGGGGGCTTAAAGCCCTTCGGGCATACAAGAAAAGGGGGATCTTGCACGCTTTGCTACAAACAGTAGGACTTTTAAAACATCCTCTTAAGAAAAACTCCAGGTCTGGACGTGGACACGATTTAATTCATCGTTTCGGTGTTTCTTTCAGTGAGGAACAATTTGAATGCAAGAAACCATGCTGACTGCCAATCCCCGCCACCACGACAATGCTTTGCAAGTTGTGCAAAGCTACTATCAACTCACCAAACCGCGCATTATTCTGCTGCTGCTGATTACAACAGCCGGAGGCATGTGGATGGCCGCAGAGGGACAGGTTGATCCCATCCTGTTGCTTGTGACACTGGTCAGCGGAGCTTGTGCGGCTGGCGCAGCTAATACCATTAACTGCCTATATGACCGCGACATTGACTACATTATGGAACGCACCCGGCACCGACCGATTCCCTCTGGTCGAGTCCAGCCAATGCACGCCCTGGTGTTTGCGATCGCCCTGGCGATCGTCTCCTTCAGTTTGCTGGCGGTGTTTGCCAATTTCCTGGCGGCTGCCCTGGCCATGTCCGGGATCGTTTTCTATGTGTTGATTTACACCCACTGGCTGAAGCGCCACAGCACCCAAAACATTGTGATTGGGGGAGCCGCCGGAGCGATTCCACCGTTGGTGGGCTGGGCTGCCGTTACGGGCGATTTAAGCTGGGCGGCTTGGGTGCTATTTGCGATCATCTTTTTGTGGACACCGCCGCATTTCTGGGCGCTGGCCGTGATGATCCGGGAAGATTACGCCAAAGTGGGTGTGCCGATGCTGCCGGTGGTGGAAGGCAATGAACCCACTGCCCCGTCAATTTTCTATTACACTCTGGCGCTGATTCCCGTGACGTTGCTGCTGGTTTATCCACTACATGTGATGGGAGCGGTGTATGGCGCGATCGCCCTCTTGCTCGGCGGCATGTTCATCCAGAAAGCCTGGAACCTGATGCAAGCTCCCTCCGATCTACAAGTGGCGCGATCGGTCTTCAAATTCTCCATTCTCTACCTGATGCTGCTCTGCACGGGGATGGCGATCGATAGCTTGCCCGTTACGCATCAGCTTGTTGGCGCGATCGCAGCAGGCTGGTATTCCTCGATCAGCAATTTACTGCCAGTTGGCACATAGGATTGTGAGCGGGTGAATGGATGGGGCGTTACCCGTGTTGCACCATCCAAACCAACATACCGAGAATCACATCTACTGGTGGAAGCGGATAATCAGTTGGATCAAGGGTGAGTATATCCGCTTCCAACTTGATAAAGCGCCATACCGTTCCCGTGCTAACGCTTCCATAAACTGTGGTAATTTCCGATTGACGTTGTTGGTTAAATCGCTGTGCCGCTACCATCGTTGCAGCACACTGGCCTAACCCAAGTTTAAGATTTTCTTGTTTGGCTTCAACGACAACAACGACCGGTGCTTCAATCGAGATTTGTTCTGAAGAACGGCTGATTAAAAAATCGCAGTAGCCATTTAGCCCTAGAGTGGCATCAACCGTAAAGTCTTCACCTGAAAACACACTGATTTGCGGCGTCAAAATTTCTCGGACTTCTAGCAATACTGGATTGATAATGGCTTCCGATCGCGCCTTTTCATTGCCAGTCATCACCGCCCAGGGCAGTGTACGTTGCAAGACCCCTGCCAGGATTGAACTGGGTGAAATGGGTGAAATCTCTGGCAAAAAGCGCCCTCGCTCAACCGTTGTCAATTCAAAGGTTGCTTTGACTTTTGCCCAATCAAATTCTTTATAAGACATGGGTAACTCATGCGCTCGATCGCCCCTTCATTGTATTCAACCCGGACGGTGAGCCGCGATTCTCTGCCAGATGGAACGAGGACTACAAGGTTGCTGCATCTCCGCTCAAGATTATGGTGAACACGCGATCACCCTCTTACAATGAAAGTTGAGATTTGTATCAATCGAGGGGAGTATGGCTCCTACAGTGCTGATTGAAAAGCTACAGAAGCGCTACGGCTCAGTGGAAGCGGTCAGAGACGTTTCGCTTCAGATTGAGGCGGGAGAAATTTTCGGATTACTGGGTCCGAATGGGGCAGGCAAAACAACCACGTTACGCTGCCTCTGCACTTTAACTGAACCGGATGCCGGAAGGATTGAAGTGTCTGGCATTTCGGTGCTGGAACATGCCAAACTGGCGCGGCAACGGTTGGGTTATGTGGCGCAGGAGGTGGCGATCGATAAAGACCTGACTGGGCGCGAACTGCTGCAACTGCAAGCCGCGCTCTATCACCTGCCGCGTGCTGTTGCCAAACCGCGCATTGACCTGGTCATTCAACGGCTTGGACTGGAAACCTACGCCGACAAGCAGAGCGGCACCTACTCCGGCGGCATTCGCAAGCGGCTAGATTTAGCGGCTGGATTGCTGCACCAACCGGACGTGCTGGTGCTGGATGAACCAACGGCTGGACTGGATATTGAGAGCCGGTTTGCGGTCTGGGATTTCTTGCGCAAAATTCGCGAGGAAGGCACCACCGTGCTGATTACCAGCCACTACCTGGAAGAAATTGACATCCTGGCCGATCGCGTTGCCATCCTTGATCGCGGTGTGGTGATTGCATCCGGCACTCCGTCCGCGTTGAAGGATAAAGTGGGGGGCGATCGCATTACCCTGCGCATTCGTGAGTTCACTCCTCCCGACGAAGCCAAAAAGGCTCGATCCATTTTGCAGCCTCTGCCCATCGTGCAAGACGTGATCATCAACACTGCTCAAGGCAACTCCTTGAATCTCGTTGTCGATCCCCAAAGCGATGCTCTCTTGACCATTCAAAAAACCCTTCAAGACTCCGGACTTCCCACCTTCGGCATTTCTCAATCCCGCCCCAGCCTGGATGATGTCTACCTCGCCGCTACCGGCCGCACCCTTCTGGATGCTGAACTCGCCGCCACTGGCACCCGCGACGAAAAAGCCGAACGGAAGAGACAAATGAGGTAGAACTTGGAACATTTCGGTGAATGGACGATATGAAGCAGCGATCGCGATCGAAATAGCCATGAGTACTTTTTACGAACTGATTCAACGGATTCAAAAACGACCTTCCATGTATCTTGGAAAGTCCTCCATCAGTAATCTGCGGTCTTTCCTGGCAGGGTATATTTTGGCTCGTCGTGAGTCTGAAATCTCTCAAACGGAGCAAGAAAAACAATTCACTGATTTTCAATCATGGATTCAGCAAAAATTTAATATTTCATCTAATCAATTCTTGGGACAGAATCATTCTCTTTTTCTCCGAAGATGAGCACAGCGCACTCCTCTATTTCTTCGATTTGTTTGATGAATTTCTGGCATCTAAGCAAATTCCATTCGAGGCAAAACCACCTATTTCCGAGCCTGCACTTTCATCAACCTCGGCAACTCAACATTAGTTAAGTAAGTGGCTCTATTTAATTTGAAGATGGTGTAGGTTGGGTTGAAGCATGAAACCCGACGTCCGCATGGGTTACGCGATCGCTAACCCATCCTAAAAATAATTAGGGCTACCTACTTAGCGATAAAAAATTGACAAACCTTTTCCTTTAGTACTTAAGCATATGAGCAGTACCATCACACCTTCCAACGATAAGTTGAATAGCAAACCCGCTACCACTCAACCTCCGGTTTCCTCTTCTTTCAGCGACTTTCTACAAGAAACGATCGCCCTTACTCGTCGCCTATTCATTCAACTCCAGCGTCGCCCGTCCACCCTAGTTGCCGGAGTGATTCAACCGTTGATGTGGCTGGTCTTGTTTGGCGCACTGTTTCAAAATGCACCCCAGGGTTTGTTTGGTAGCGATATTAGCTACGGTCGATTCATTGGTGCGGGAATCATTGTCTTCACCGCTTTTGGTGGAGCGCTCAACGCCGGATTGCCAGTGATGTTCGATCGCGAATTCGGCTTCCTGAATCGCTTGCTGGTAGCACCGCTAGCATCGCGCTACTCCATCGTGATGGCGTCAGCAATTTTCATCACCACGATGAGCGTGATTCAGACGGCTGCGATCGTCGCCATGAGTGCCTTCCTTGGTGCTGGTTTGCCCGACCCACTGGGATTGGCACTTGTCGGTCTGATTGTGCTGCTACTCGTGCTAGGCGTGACGGCACTCAGTCTAGGACTGGCGTTCTCCTTACCGGGGCACATCGAGCTGATTGCAGTGATTTTTGTCACCAACTTACCCCTGCTGTTTGCCAGTACTGCCCTGGTTCCGCTCTCGTTTATGCCCAACTGGTTGCAGTGGGTGGCAACGCTGAATCCGCTTAGTTACGCGATCGAGCCAATTCGCTACGTTTACCTACACAGTAACTGGTCATTCAGCAGTGTCGTCATGCAAGCTCCCTTCGGTGAAGTCACTCTTGGCGCAGCATTAACCGTATTGATTGGTTTTTGCCTGGTTGCACTGCTCAGTATTCAACCGAGACTACGACGAGCGTTTGCCTGAACCCCATACATATAGCGCATCCCTAGTCCACAGGATGACGGGACGGGTTCACATCCAGGGTCATTCCAGCCCGACGTAACCGTTTTGCCAGAACGTCGCCTAATCCGGTTGCTGGGGTTAAAATGCCTCCTCGTGTTGGGCCTCCGGGTAGCTCATCGGTTTGCAGCGCCAGACTCAAGGCAGATTCACAGACAAATTTGACGGTTGCCCGGTTGCCCGGGTCTCCCTGGTCTCGAATCAATCCCTGCACCTTCCGCCCGTCAACCGCAGTGCCCACCAGTTCGCAGGAGAACCAGCCCTCGTTCATCGTTTGTTCAGAGGGTCCGCTCCCGGGTTGGGGTAGCAGGGGTTGTAGGAGCGATCGCACCTGACGCTGTTGCAAAACACCTATAAATAGGGCAAGTCCTGCGATCACACCCGTTGCTTTCAGCCATGCCAGCGGTTGATCAAACTTGAGATACTCCTGATAGGTGAAGTTGGTTCCATAGGGTTCTTGCCACCCTTCATATAGGGCACAACTGCGGCGAACGATACGGGTATTGACAGGTCCCATGAAAAAGGGAGCAACCCAGGTGTTGAGGTCTGGATCAAAGGATGGAGCGCTGGGGTCGCGATTGCGATCAATCTCAATTTGAGTATGAGGTGTGGATGGATTGAGCAGAAAGGGATCATTGAACTGTGCGATCGCTGTGAATCGTAGAAATTGAAAGCAGATGCCAGCGTGCCACCGTTGAAGCCACCGTAAGCCTGAAAATAGGCATTCACTTGCTTACAGGGCACACCCAACCCGTGTTGCAGGTGGCGAACAATCAGGTAGGTGCCGAGATCAGACGGGACAGAATCAAAGCCGCAGCAGGGAATAATGCGCGTACCATGGCGGCTGCCTGAGTGTGGTAACGATCGATCAACGTTCTCACCCAGGGCGTTTCTCCGGTGATGTCCACATAATGAGTTTTGAATCGAACGCAGGCATCAACCAGGGCATTACCATACAGGGCAAAGGGTCCGGCTGTGGTGAGTAGCACTCGTGTTTGAGAGATGACGTGATCGATCGCGGGTTGATCCTGGCTATCGGCAACCAGAATATCGACTGCTGCACCGACTTCATCCCTGACAGCTTCTAACTTTTGACGGTTTCGTCCGGCGATCGCCCACCGCACTTGCTGTGGAGAGGTCTGACGAGCAAAGTATTGCACCGTCTGCTTGCCAACGAAACCACTGGCACCGTAGAGAACAACATCGTAGGAGCGGTCAGAAATCATAGGCACTCAGGACTGGTTGTTTTGTAGTTGCGAGTTGTTCGAGGAGTGTTGCCGCGATCGCCGGTGGATTGTAGTCTTGCATTTTGGTTTGAAACTGCTTGCTGCGGGTGCGATAACGCGAGTCTTGCAGCAGTGTTTTCACTGCCTGTTTGATTTGGGTAGGCGTGGGTGTTCGGGTTTTCAAATTAATGCCCACCTTGGCCCACTCCACCCGCGCCGCAATTTCTGGTTTCTCTTCGGTTTGGCCAGCAACGACGAGGGGAACGCCGTTCGATAGGGCCATTTGTACGCCATTGTAGCCGCCATTGGTTACCATCACATCCACATGCGGCAGTAAATGAGCGTGGGGAAGGAATGGCTCGATGCGGACATTGGCGGGTAGGGTCGTGAGGTTAAGCGTGTCGATCGCCACTCCGCCAGTGGTGGCCACCACTATAACATCCTCATCCGCAAGCGCCTGTAGGGTTGGGATTAACAAGTCGTTGGCATTGGTGCTGACCGTGCCTTGAGTAACGTGAACGACGGGCTGATTGCCTTTCAAGTCCTCCCACCAGTTGGGAAAGGTAAATTCAGGGGTCGGAGCAGACAGCAAGGGGCCGATGCAGTGAACTTGCGGCGGCAGGTCACTACGGGGGTATTCAAACTCTGGAATGCAGGGGGACAGATACAAAAAGGGTGAAATCTTGTCGAAGAAATGGACGGGGCTGGGCGGCAGTCCGAGTTGCGATCGCACCTGATTCGTATAAGCTGTCAGTTCTCGCATCATCGTTTGCGCAAAGAAGCACCGCAACCCGTGATTTCGCAGTCGCCGCCATACTGTGTTGCTGGGCTGTAGACCCGGACCGAAAGGAGCGGTATCTCGGCTACTCAGGGTCAAGGCCGATGAGCCAAACTCTGCCCAGAGTAGTCCCGTTTGTTCCGCTAACCAGGAGACGCCCAGAAACATGGAATCTGCAATCAAAACATCGGCTGGAAACTCAACCAGAATCTCTGCCAGGTCTTTGACTTGCCCCACTGCTGGATCAATGAAGAAATTCTTCAAATCAAATTTCAGCCGTGCTATACCTTGAGCGGCCTCATGCTGATCCATCAAGGCAGGTGGAACGTTCTCTAAATCTGAGTAGTCCATCCAACTGCGAATTGGGGAAAACCGTGCTCCGGTTGCCTCAATGGTGGTTTGAAACGCCTGTCCGGTGTACCAGCACACTTCATGTCCACGCTGGATCAATTCACGCACAATGGGCAGAGCCGGACTGACATGCCCAACGACAGGGATAGTTGCCATTAAAAATCGAGTCATCGGTTTATCCTTGATTGAGTTTCGTAATAGAACAATGGATGTTGATTGACGATCGCGCCTCCAGTGCGAGACATGCCCAACGCTTCCAGCACTTGAATCGAGGCATTGTTCGGTGCGTCCACATCTGCGACAACTTTCTCTAAATCGAGCACATCCAATCCATACCGCAGTACAGCAGAGGTCGCTTCCCTGACATGGCCCCGTCCCCAAAGTTGAGGGCGTGTGCCAAAGACCAGGTTGGGCGGCTTTTGGGATGCCCAAAGCAGTCCTGAAAATCCGGCGATCTGGTCACTTTGGTGTTCAAAAAAGAGCCAAATCCCATACCCATGCCTGGTAAAGCAGATCGTACTGGACGCGATCCACGATCGCGCTTCGTCTAGAGTGATGGGGCGATCGTCAAAGAGAAATCGTTTGATATCACCTTGAGTCCACAGTTGATAGAGCGCATCGAGATTGCTGAGTTGGCAGGGACGAAGGCTTAAGAGTTCGGTGTGCAGGAAAAGCGTCATGAGTTAGCTCCTGTCTCGGATACTAATCAACACGTTGCAGTTCTAAGCTGTATGCGGTTTCCAGGTCATGCGATCGGGTGAGCCAGTTGGGTGAAACGGGTACATGGATATCAGGCAATTCCATCAGCGATCGCGCCATAGCCAAAGCAGAGCGTTCCTTCGTGAAGTTGCCGGAGTTTTTGTCGCAGTCGTGCTTGTCGAGTGAAGCATGGGAGATTTTGCACCAGTTGTCCGAGCAGCATGACACTTCGATTAGTGTTTGGATAAAAGCGACAGCGCGGTTGCTGGAGAAGGATCAACAGTTGGTTGAGCAGGTGCATGATTTACTCCAAGATAGGTTAGAAAAAGTCAGTACTGGCGCGATCGCGACCAGAAATCAGAAAGTCCTTGTGATTCAATCCAACCATCTATCGTGAAGGTAATGTTCGATGGCAATGGTGTTTATCTGGCACTTTGCGGTTTCTGTGCGATTAAGTTTATTCAACCCTCTCCTCAACAAAGTTTTTTGCAGACAAAACTTGAGTTCCTGGGGCAGTTGCGTTTGCTGTAGTCCTTCTTCTTCGTTGATGGACTGCAATCGGAAAAGACTGGAGCAATGCGATGTCTCTCCGTGTGCTTCGATCCTGAGTATTGAGAACCTGAGAGTCAAATTTCTCAATACTACCCGAATTGGATAAAATCGAGTGAAGATAGTAGATAAAAAACTGTACTGGGATTTTTGTGTAAATCCTAATTCTTGTAACTCGTGTAACTCTTATGTACAAGAGCCGTTCTCTCTGGAGATACAGCCTGTTTCAAATTCCAGCACTGCTGTCAGTAGTATGCTTAGTTGCTGTGGGAGTCGTTGCCATTTTAGGGTTGGGCTGTCCTAATTTTTTAGTTTGGCTATTTCTAGGACTTGCCTGGATAGCATTGATGTGGACATTGGTATTACCCCTAGACGCATCATTAAGAACAAAATTGAACCTGAAAATGGGATTGGCAGGTCGGCTTGCCATTTCTCATGCAGTTCTTTGGTCACTTTTGACGCTAGCAGTGTTGTTATTGGTGCTGCCTCCCTTAGAAGCTGTTTGTAAATAGATATGAAGCGAGCGTTCAACAGGAGAGGAAAAGAGCGATACCTAAGCAATCCATACTATTGCGGGAAAGCAAATGAGCCAACCCTTTTACGACAGTGACTTGAC